>CAMATR010000189.1 GCA_945861175.1 Chitinophaga pinensis
TCAAATTACAATGTCACGTATGATATTTCATATGTCAATTTGGAGTAACTTGTCTCTAAATAAATCAAAAAATATTCTGCAACAAAAAAGGTCACTGTTTGGTGACCTTGATTTTTTTGGAGAAATGACTAACTATTTAGAAGCAACATCAGATTGATGTACCTGATCGATACTTCCATATGCCTCACAATGTCCTCCCGAAGTTGATTTGCAAGATGCCATTGCGAGCAAAGCGCACATACCCACAAGTGTCAAGGTCAATAATTTTTTCATTGCAGTTTGTTTTTTTAAAATATTAATAAGGCCTTTAGAATGTCAAAAATATAACTTTTTATGCTGACTATCCAAATTTATATATTAAACTATTGTTTTTATTTTTAACAAATTGTAAAAAGTATTCTTTATTCTTATTGTTTGCGCCCATTTTCATTGATATTAAGCCTTTTATGCAGCACACTTCTTCGAAGTCAAGACAAATATGCTGTTGAATTTACTTCAGATGATTACAAACAAATCAAATCAACTTTAGAATTGCAATTTAAGGACAGTATAAATGCTATGAATTATCTTTCAGATTTGAGATTGTTGGGTGTAAAAAAAGGCTATCTCACCTGTTCGATTGACAGTTTGTTCTTTGAGAAAAGAAAATGTCGGGTTGTATTTTATTTAGGCCAAAAATTCGAGTCTATTGAACTTCGTTTAAATAATTCCATTCCAAATCAATCAATTCGCAATGGAAAATTTAATGAGAAATTAATTCGTAAGATTCCTTTTCAACCTTCAGAACTTTCCAGATTTCTGCGCACAACACAAGATGAATTATTGAATAACGGTCACCCTTTTGGAAAAATAACTCTTCAAAATATTCATTACGTCGGCAAGCAAGTTACAGGAGAGCTGAATATTGAAGTTGGCAGGAAGTTTAGTTTCAACAAAATCATTCTAAAGGGTGACTCATCCATTTCAGAAGTTTTTATTTCTAGTTTAATTGATATTAAATCTGGAGACCTTTACAATGAATCGAAATTGAAAACTATTTCTGCAAAAATTAAGCAAATCAGTTTTCTAAAAGAGATTAAACCACATGAACTACTTTTCACGGAAAATGGTTGCGATGTATACATCTATCTGCAAAGTAATCCAATAAGTTCAGTCAACGGAACAATTGGCCTTCAGCCTAACCCAATTTCAAATCGAGTTGGTCTAGCTGGAGACGTCAATTTAAAGCTACTCAATGTTCTCAAAAGAGGTGAATCAGCTATTCTTAATTGGAGGAGCATACAGAATGCAACACAAGCAATGAATATTAAAATAAATTACCCTTTTTTATTAAGAAGTCCGTTTGGAATAGATGCACAACTAATGTTGTACAAAAAAGACTCCACCTTCTTAGAATTAAAAAGCACAATAGGAATTCAATATTTTCTCAAAGGTGGGAATTACCTCAAAGCCTTTTATCAGGCATACTCTTCAAATACATTAAGTGGGGCAGTTGGAAATTCCAACTTCACTAATTTATCAAACGTCAACAGTAATTCTTATGGTTTATCGATTCTCAATAGGCAATTAGACTATATTCCTAATCCATCAAAAGGGTACACTTTTTTTCTTGAAGGATCTGTCGGAAGTCGAAAATCAAAAAATTCAGATACCTCTTCTATAATTAAATCCACTATTTGCAGAATCAGCTTTACAACTGAATGGTTTATGCCAATTAGTACCAGGAACATTATTCGATTCGCAGCCCTCAACGAATTCTACTACGCTCCCGCCATTTATCAGAATGAACTTTACAGGTTTGGAGGGCAAAATAATCTCAGGGGATTTAATGAGGATGAGCTTTTTGCCTCTGCAAAATCAGTTCTCACTTTAGAGTATCGCTATCTATTGGATAGAAATTCAAATTTGTTTGTTTTCTATGATCAGGCCTATTACGAAAATAGAGCAAGCAGCTATTCAAAAGATCATCCATACGGATTTGGAGCAGGATTATCATTTGGAACGAATCTCGGAATCTTTTCTATTTCATATGCTCTTGGGAGTCAAATGCAAAATACAATTTTGCTTAAAAATGGGAAAATTCATTTCGGATATATTGCCTATTTTTAATTTGTCAATATGGCGGCCAAGAAGTAAACGAGGAAAATGAACCTGAATAGACCTATTTCCTGTTTTGTTGAATAGAAGACCTGATTTCTTTCATGAATTCAGATGCATAAACAAAGTTTAATACCTCAGGATTCTCTGCGGTGATAATCGATTTCCTATCTCCCTGCCACCAATTTCTGCCTTCGTGAATAAACATGGTATTGTCCCCGATTTCTATAACACTATTCATATCATGCGTAATCGCAACTGTTGTGATATTGTATTCATAAGTTATTTCACGCACTAAACCATCAATTATAATTGCAGTTTTAGGATCTAATCCAGAATTCGGTTCATCACAAAAAAGGTATTTTGGATTCATTGAAATAGCGCGGGCAATACCGATTCTTTTTTGCATCCCACCACTGCATTCTGATGGATACAAGTGATTTACATTTTTAAGATTTACACGGTCCAAACAAAAGTCGACTTGTTTTTTCATCTCCTTTTTTGTCATCTTGGTGAACATTGTCAATGGAAACATTACATTTTGCTCTACCGTCATAGAGTCAAACAATGCCGAGCCTTGAAAAAGCATGCCAATTTCTTTCCTTAAATCCTTTCGTTGACTTCGGTCCATTGTACAAAAATCTCTCTGATCAAATAATACTTGTCCAGAATCAACCTCAAGCAATCCCACAATACATTTTGCCAATACTGATTTACCCTGTCCTGATTGACCAATAATCAAATTCACCTTCCCTTTTTCAAATCGGGTATTGATGTCATGCAGCACTTGTTTCGGCCCAAAAGATTTATTTACGTTAACAACTTCAATCACAATAGCATAAGTTGAGTGAGAATGAAATTAGCAATCAATATTGAAACACTGCTATTTACTACAGCTTGAGTAGATGACCTTCCAACATCTAAAGAGCCTCCCTTTGCATAGTAACCATAAAATGAAGCAATTGAAACAATCAAAAATCCGAAAACTACTGTTTTAGTCAATGAATAATAGATGTTGTACACATCAAAAAAGGAACGAATCCCTAAAATATATGTTTCTGTAGAGAGCAAGCCCGATAATAAAAGTGCTAACCATCCCCCAATCATACTAAGAAACATGGAGAAAATAACTAAAATAGGAAAGAAGAATATTGCTGCAATAACTTTTGGCAAGACCAAAAACCCAAGTGAATTAACGCCCATTATTTCAAGGGCATCTATTTGCTCAGTAATTCGCATTGTCCCTATTTCAGAGGCAATGTTTGACCCTACTTTACCAGCTAAAATCAAAGAAATAATCGTAGGAGAAAATTCTAGAATTGTAGTAGACTGCGTAATGTATCCAACGGTGTATGCAGGCAATAGGGGACTATCAATATTTGCAGCTGTTTGAAGGGCAATCACAGCGCCCATGAATGTTGACATAAGCACCACAATAGGGATTGAATTGATGCCAATTGTCTGTATTTCATTAAAAACGCGTCTTCTGAAGATACCCCATTTTTCGGGTTTAGAGAAGACTACCCTCATCATAAGGATATACTTTCCAATATTTGACAAAACCTTCATGCACTGCTAAATTAACTCATATTTCTTTCATTCACATTGAGTAGCTGAAAACTTTCAACGTACTGAATGTTGATTTCCCTTAATTTTAAGGCGTGTCAACGCGCTCAATCAAGAAAAAAGAACAAGTTACCGAGGTATTCAAGAAATACCTCCCGGAAGCTTTCGTTGATAGCATAGTTCAGCTTTTTATTACTTCAAATGTCCGCTTTAAAATTGTCAATGGAAGGCGAACAAAACTTGGTGACTTTAGAGCAGGACAAAATGGAGAAAAACATCAAATATCCGTAAATGGTGATTTAAACCCTTATTCATTCCTTATCACAACGCTGCATGAATTCGCCCATCTGAACACTTATAATCAATTTCAATGGCATATTCAGCCGCATGGAGAGGAATGGAAAAATGAATATAGAAAACTGTTGTTACCCACAATTCAAACGGGTCAATTACCCAAGGATATTGAAAACGCCTTAGTGCATTCACTTACCAACACCAAAGCATCGTCCTGCACAGACCATCAGCTTTCAAGAGTTTTAAAAAATTATGATAAACAAAAGGAAGGATGTGTTCTGCTTGAGAGATTACCTAAAAACTCTACCTTTAGGCTCAACGGCAGGCAATTTATAAAAGGCCCGCTTCGCAGAAAAAGATATGTTTGTCAGGAAGTACGTTCCAATAAATCTTACCTTGTAAATGCTCTTGCGGAAGTCGAACCAATTCAAAGCTCAATAGAAGAATGAAAAACAATTACTGCATCATAATGGCAGGCGGCGTCGGAAGTCGCTTCTGGCCCATGTCTACACCTCAAAAACCAAAACAGTTTCTGGACGTTTTAGGAATTGGGAAATCGCTGATTCAAATGACTTATGAGCGATTATTGCACATTGCTCCAAAAGAAAACATTTTCGTTCTAACAAACACGAGTTATGCGGATATTGTAAAGGAGCAATTACCTGATTTGACCTATGGCCAAATTTTGACTGAGCCTTTGCGCAAAAACACTGCTCCCTGTATTGCTTATGCTGCAGCGAAAATTCAAGATCTGAATCCAAATGCTACAATGATTATTTCACCTTCTGATCATTTAATTGTGAGAGAAGGACGTTTTACAGAGATCATCAATACAGCAATT
>CAMATR010000190.1 GCA_945861175.1 Chitinophaga pinensis
AGTTAATTGAAAATAACATTCGTTTAATTGCTACGATGCACGGGGCAACTGTGGATCTTGAAATTAGTAAAGGATACCCTTATCTTGAAAACGATCCAGTAATTACTTCAAAATTAAGAAATAAAGCTATCCAATTTTTAGGTGAGGAAAAGGTTGAAGAGCTTCCTATTCGTTTAACTTCTGAAGATTTTTCATTTTATTCTCACAAGGTACCCGTATGTTTTTTCAGACTTGGGGTTGGTAATGAATTAAAGGGTATAACCTTCGGCGTGCATCATCCGCGTTTTGACATCGATAACTTTGCTCTTGTTCGCGGCGTTGAAATGATGTGCTTAGCAGCGATATAAAATGCCGAAATCTATATTTTATATCATCTTAATCTCTGTGTTAATTTCATGCCGTAAAGAGAAAAGAATTGCCAATAAGATTAATGGTGATTGGTCGATCACGACATTAAAACGGACAGATCATGAGGGATTAATAGAATTTGCACAATGTTCTGGAACACTACATTTTAATAAGCTAGAAGGCGATTCAGCGAATTATGAGTTTCAAATTTATTATGAATTTCTTGGTGAAACCGGAACGATTAATCAGAAAGGTACTTACAAATTAATAGAAAAAGGAGATTTTATGAACCTTTCTGTATTAGATATAAATAACAACCTAGTTTCATATACTAAATACAGATTGTTAACTGTAACATCATCAGACCTTGAGTTAGAGTTTTCTGATGGAATAAAAACCTTAATTTTTATAATGACAAGCAAATAAGCTTTAATTAGCCATTTCGCTCATAAACTTGATTCGCATTAATCGGAGTTCCTCTTCGGTGTAGTCGCCATCAAATTCTGCATAAGCACAGCTCAAATCATCCGTATCTGCCTCGGTAAAATATTCATAAATCTCCTCTTGGTTATCAGCATCTAGTATGTTGTCAATATAATAGTTGATGTTCACTCTAGTGCCTGATGAAACAATTACTTCTATCTCTTCTATGACTTCGTTCATGGATTTACCTTGTGACCTGCCAATATCTTCCAATGGTAGTTTTCTGTCAATATTTTGTATAAGCTGCACTTTTAAACCCGATTTATTGACAAGTGACTTAACAACCATGTCTTGTGGCCTCTCAATATCATTGTCTTCTACATATTGATAAATTAAGGCTACAAATGGTTCTCCATACCTTGAGGCCTTGCCTATCCCTACTCCTTGAATATTAGTCAACTCATCAATTGTAATAGGATATTGGAAACACATATCTTTCAAAGAGGGCTCTTGGAAAATGACAAAGGGAGGTATGTTTTTTTGCTTTGATATTGATTTTCTCAAATCAAGTAACATATCGTAAAGTGTTTCATCAAAAGCACCACCTTTACCACCTAAATTCACAATAATGTCATCGTCATCTGTATTGGAGAAATCATGTTGCTTCAAAAGAATAAATGATTGAGGATGTTTTAAGAAATCTTTACCTGCATCCGAAAGTTTCAGCGTTCCGTATGTCTCGATATCTTTAAATATGAGTCCCCCAACAATTACTTGACGGATAACCGCATTCCAAAAATGCTCGTCTTTGTCCTTTCCAGAACCAAAATCTGGGAGCATATCATGCTTATAGGCTTTAATGTCTGAGGTTACATGTCCGGATAAATACGCACAATAGTGTTTAGATTTTTGCATTTCCTGCAAATCCAGTAATGCTTTGAGTAATTTCAGTACGTGATCTTTCCCTTCTTTTCGTTCCCTCGGATTTCTGCAATTATCACAAAGATTACTACACTGCGTTTCATCGAATGCCTCCCCGAAATAATGCAAAATAAACTTTCTTCTGCATACAGAAGTTTCTGCATAAGACACTATCTCACTCAATAATTGACGACCGATTTCTTGCTCAGAAACAGATTTTCCCTGGAGAAATTTTTCCAATTTCTCTACATCTTTATAGCTATAAAAGGCGATGCACTCTCCCTCTCCTCCATCCCGGCCTGCTCTGCCCGTTTCTTGATAATAACTTTCAAGAGATTTTGGAATGTCATGGTGAATCACATAGCGAACATCGGGCTTATCAATCCCCATTCCGAATGCAATAGTGGCAACAATTATATCGGCTTCTTCCATCAAAAACATATCTTGATGTTTTCCTCTTGTTGCAACATCTAGCCCCGCATGATAGGGTAGCGCATTGATTCCATTTACCTGAAGTAACTCGGCTAGTTCTTCCACCTTTTTGCGACTCAGACAATAAATAATCCCGCTTTTCCCGGCTTTTGTTCGAATGTATTTAATGATTTCCTTCTCAACATCTCGCTTTGGCCTAATTTCATAAAAAAGGTTGTCACGGTTAAATGATGATTTAAACACAGTTGCGTCCAGCATATTCAAGTTTTTCTGAATATCATATTGAACTTTTGGAGTTGCCGTTGCCGTTAAGGCAATAATAGGGACATTCGATATTTTTTCAAATATTTCCCTTAATCTTCTGTATTCGGGTCTAAAATCATGACCCCATTCAGAAATACAATGTGCTTCATCAATAGCGAAAAAAGAAATATTAACAGAAGTCAAGAAGTCTATGTTTTCTTGTTTAGTCAACGACTCTGGGGCTACATAAAGTAGCTTGGTTTTTTTATCCCTTATGTCCTGTTTAACTTTAGTGATTTCAGTTTTTGAAAGTGATGAGTTCATAAAATGAGCTACACCCTCATCATCATTTACATTTCTTATGGCATCTACTTGATTTTTCATCAATGCTATCAGTGGGGAAACAACTATAGCTGTTCCTTCAGACAACAAGGCGGGCAACTGATAACACATTGATTTTCCACCGCCTGTAGGCATAATCACAAATGTATTATTGCCTTTCAAAACATTTAGAATAATACTTTCCTGCCTTCCCTTAAAACTGTCAAACCCGAAAAACTTGCGAAGTGCAATTTTAAGATCTTGTTCCTTCATTCGAAATAATTTATATAATATATTGTAAGGTACAAAAAATGTGTAATTAAATTAATTAAAACTTTACATTTTAAAACTCATTAACATAACCAATTTATTTATTTCACTATTAAACTATTTCCATTTTCGAACTTTAGATTGATTCATTGATTATTTTTGCATTCTTCATGAATAAAGAAAAAAATATGTCCTTTCTGGACCATCTAGAAGAATTAAGATGGCGCTTAGTAAAAATGTCAATTGCCATAGTAATTGTTGCAATAATCATTTTTATATATCAGCAGTGGATCATTGAAACTATTTTCCTTGCCATGCATAATGAAGATTTTATCACCTTCCGATATATGTGCAAATGGTTTGGAATGTGCATTGAAGAAATACCTATAAGTTTTCAAAGTACGACCATGTCTGGGCAATTTAATTATGCCATGATGATGGGCATAATGGGTGGAGTCGTTATTTCGTTTCCGTATCTTTTCTATCAGCTTTGGTCATTTGTCAAACCAGGATTAAAACAAAATGAGAAATTAGTTGCCCGTGGCATAGTATTTTGGGTAAGTCTTTTATTTTTCACCGGAATCTTGTTCGGTTATTTTGTTGTAGCTCCGCTCTGTGTACAATTTTTTGGAACCTATCAAATCAGCGGTAATATTGAGAATATTTTCACCATTAGCTCATACATGAGTATGATTCTTTCGACTGTATTTTATTCGGGGCTACTATTTCTCTTGCCAATAGTTACTTATATATTTGCAAGCCTAGGTATTATAACCAGCGATTTTTTAAAGAAATATAGAAGGCATGCAATAGTGGGCGTTTTGATAATCTCTGCTATCATTACACCACCCGATGTTATTTCGCAAATAGTAGTTTCAATACCAATCCTGATTCTATATGAAATCGGTATTTTAGTTGCTAAGCGGGTTGAAAAAAGACGTTTCAAAAAAGAAACATCAACTTAAAAGTGCTGACAGATAAATTATTTCGAATAGCGCTATTAATTTGGATAACTTCTTTATTTTCCGGTTTTAGTTTAGCACAACAGACACGTGTTTTCGGAACAGTGTGGGATGCGAATACTGACGAAAAAATGGCCTATGTTAAAGTTCAGTTTAAAAATTCGAAAATTGGCACAATGACAGATTCCCTCGGGAATTATTCCATCGAAACCTATTATGCAACAGATTCGATTCAATTTCTTTACAGCGGTTACTTGACTGCTACTTTTGGAGTGACATTAGATAAAATTCAAGAATTCAATATTAAAATGATCACTCGAATTGCCGAAATACAAGAAATAGTTATTCGTCCGCCAGATGAATTACCTTCGGCCCGTCTGCATAAACTAGTGATTGCGAACAAACACATAAATAATAAGGAGAAATTACTTTCTTATCAGTATGAGGTCTACAATAAAATGCAACTCGACATTAATAATATTGGAGAAAAATTCACTCATCGCGATGTAGTCAAAAGACTTGATTTAGTGATGGAATACCTTGACTCCACAGAAAATGGAGAAAATTACCTACCTGTTATTCTGAGTGAATCTTTATCCGACTTTTACTATAAGAATAACCCTAAGTCAAAAAGAGAAATTGTACATGGCACGCACATAACTGGTATAGATAATATTCAGGCAAATCAATTCATGGGTGATATGTATCTCGATATTAATATCTATGAGAACAATATCAACATGTTTAATAGGGCTTTTATAAGTCCACTAGCCGATTATGCAAAAAGTTTTTATCGCTTTTACTTAGATGACTCCACCTTCATTG
>CAMATR010000191.1 GCA_945861175.1 Chitinophaga pinensis
AGGTAACTTTACCACGAAATTTATGGAAACCTTTGAATACTAATTAAGAATTAGAAAAAAATTAAAAGCCGACTCATTGAATCGGCTTTTTTGTTCTAGTGACAGTTATAAGTTAATCGCATTCTTTCATGAGGTTTTGATCTATATCAATCCCAAATTCCTTTGCGGAATAAAAAGAATCACATGCTTTTTCTGTCATACGAAGTTTTAGGTAAGTGGTTCCCCGCTTCATGTAAGCTTCCCCTCTATTTAAATTAGGGTCGTTGTCAGCAATGTATATTTCATAATCATCAGCAGCAATTGCGTAATTCCCCATTTTATAGTGAATATCACCCCGCAAAATATAACCGGATACACTTTTGTCAAATAATATAAATTCGTTTGCTAGGTTTAAAGCAGGCATGAATTCATTTAATTCAGCATAGGCCTGAGCCATGTAGAAAAGTATGTATGGATTTGAAGAAGTTTGATCTAATTTCAAGATTGCTTGTCCATCTTCAATAGTGCCTTTATAATTTTTTATTTCATAGTTGAATTTCGCACGATTATAAAAATATCCTGTATTTTCAGTATCGAGTTTGATAGCAAGAGACACGTCTTCTATAGCCCCTTTATAATCGTTGAAAGCATATTTAATCAATGATCTGTAATGGTAGGTTTCACCAATTGAAGAATCCACAGCAATTGAGTTGTTTAAATCAATTAAGGCGCCAGAATCATTTCCAAGAAGAGATTTTATTGATCCAGAAAACATTAATGCTTTCGCATTTTTCGGGTCTTTCTTAATAACTTTCTGAAATGTTTTAAGCGATTTTTCGGGCTTTCCGTTCATTAATTCTTCAAATCCTTTGAGAAAATTTGGGTCATTTTGTTGACCAAAGGCAACACTGCCTGAGAGTAGTAGAGTAAAAAAAAATTTCATAGCGTTGGTTTCGAATACAAATGTATGCAAAGAGAACTTACTTTCAAAAAAAATAAAAAAAAGCCGATTATTTATTAATCAGCTTTAAATGAAAATGTGTTTATTAAAGTCCTAAAAGGACAGCATGAGGATCTTTTGATCCGAAGAGCATTCTTTCAGGGTTTTCTAGCATTTCTTTGACTTTTACTAGGAATCCAACTGATTCTTTGCCATCAATTATTCTGTGATCGTAAGATAGTGCGACATACATTATAGGTCTTATTTCAACTTGACCATTCACCGCAACCGGTCGCTCTACAATGTTATGCATTCCAAGAATAGCTGATTGTGGAGGATTGATGATTGGAGTAGATAACATTGAGCCGAAAACACCCCCGTTTGTTATTGTGAATGTACCCCCGGACATATCATCTGGTGTGATTTTCCCATCTCTTGCTTTAATTGCGAGGCGTTTGATTTCCCTCTCGATTTCAGCTAGCGACATTTGCTCTGCATTTCTAACTACGGGAACCATTAATCCTTTTGGAGATGAAACTGCAATACCTATATCCGCATAATCATGAAAAATGATCTCGTTGCCATCAATTTGACCATTCACCGTTGGAAATAAATTAAGGGCTTCTGTCACAGCCTTTGTAAAAAAAGACATGAAACCAAGATTAACTTCGTGGTGTTTGGCAAATGCATCTTTGTATTTTGCGCGCAAGTCCATTATGGGTTTCATGTCGACCTCGTTAAAAGTGGTCAACATTGCTGTTTCATTTTTTACAGAGACCAATCGTTCAGCAATTTTTCTCCGAAGCATTGACATTTTTTCTCTATTTTGCTTTCTTGAACCTCCCCAAGTTTGAGCGTCAGAAGTTGAAAATCCAGCTGACATTGCAGTAACAACATCTTGCTTTGTGATACGGCCGTCTTTCCCTGATCCATTCACTTGCGTTGAACTTAAGCCATTTTCAGCCATAATTTTAGCAGCTGCAACTGAAGGTGTTCCTGAGGCATATGATATTTCTTTTTTTATGGGATCAGGGTTTGGATTAGAAGTTTTATCAGATACAGGGGCTAATTTTACTTCCTCTGTCTTTTCCTCTGTTTTTGGTGCCTCCGGTTTACCTTCCGGAGCAGCGGCGGAAGTATCAATCAAGCAAACTACTTGACCTACTCTTACAACATCGCCTTCTGCAGCCTTAAGTGTGATCAAACCACTTTGTTCAGCGGGAAGTTCTAAGGTCGCTTTGTCTGAGTCAACCTCTGCGATTGTTTGATCCTTAAAGACATAATCTCCATCTGAAACAAGCCATTGAGCAATTTCTACCTCAGAGATAGATTCACCTGGACTCGGTACTTTCATTTCTAATACTGACATAAAGCGTCTTATTTTATTTAACTTTTATTTTGGCAAATTGAAAAAGATCTTCAAATAATTGTTTCAATCTTTTTTCATGTAATTTTTTGGATCCTTCTGCGGCGGCGGCTGTTCCATTTCGACATATTCCAACAAATGGAATCTCTCTCATCGACATAGCGATATGAGTCCAAGCACCCATATTGGCAGGTTCTTCTTGCGCCCAAAGTATATTTTTAACCCCCTTATATTTTACTAAAATCCCGTCAATTTGCTTTTTAGGCAAAGGATAAAGTTGTTCCAATCGAACAAATGCCATATTTTCAACACCATATTCAATAGCTTTCTCTTTCATTTCGTAATAGAACTTCCCAGAACAAAAAACAACAGTGTCAACCAAAGACACTTTGGCAGACGCATCATCTATCAACTCTTGAAAGCCTCCTTTTGACAGATCATCCAATTTGGAAGTAGCTGCAGGGTGTCGAAGTAACATTTTTGGAGAAAAGACAACCAACGGTTTTCTAAATTCTCTTTTCAATTGTCTACGAAGTAAATGGAAATGATTTGCAGGGGTTGATGCATTTACAATTTGCATATTGGCATCAGCACATTGCTGAAGAAAACGTTCCATTCGCCCAGATGAATGTTCAGCTCCTTGGCCTTCGTAACCATGAGGCAGCAATAAGACTAATCCAGATTGAGTAGACCATTTATCCTCACCAGCAGAAATAAACTGGTCAATCATAATTTGAGCACCATTGAAGAAATCTCCGAATTGAGCCTCCCATATGGTCAAAGCATTCGGTGTTGCAAGTGAATAACCATATTCAAAGCCTACTACGCCATATTCTGAAAGAAGTGAGTTGTAAATTGTAAAGGGAGCTTGTTTTGCCGAAAGTAAATTTAACGTTTCAATTTCCTCTTCCGCATCTTCTGTTTTCACAACGGCATGACGGTGAGAGAATGTTCCACGCTCAACATCTTGTCCAGAAATCCTTATAGGGTGCCCTTCCTCTAAAAGTGTCGCATAAGCAAGCATTTCGGCAGTTCCCCAATCTAGTCTATTGTTTTTGATACTATTTAATCGGTCTTCAAAAATCTTGGCGATTTTTCTAAAGTATTTTTTTCCTTCAGGTAAAGTGGCAAGTTTAGTTCCGAGTTCAATAAGTTTTTCCCTGTCAACACCAGTTTCTGGAGATGCTTCAAAATCGACTAATTTACCATGACGATATCCTTCCCATGTTTGACTTAAGAAATCATACACCAATGCTTTGTCATTTTGCCGCGAGATTTCAAATTCAGCTTCAAGGTATTCGTTGTAGCCATCTTCTAATTTTTTAGCTTCTGCTGAACTCAAAATTCCTTCAGTTTGCAATTGCCCCAGATATATATCCTTTGGATTAGGATGATTTGCTATTATATTGTACAAGCTTGGTTGCGTGAATTTTGGTTCATCCCCTTCGTTGTGGCCATATTTTCTGTAGCACAATAAATCGATGAAAATATCACGATTGAATTCTTGACGGTATTCCATTGCAATTTCAATAGCTTGAACCACAGCTTCAACGTCATCCCCATTAACGTGGAAAACTGGACATAGAGTTGTTTTTGCTACATCAGTGCAATAAGTTGAAGAACGTGCGTCAAGGTAATTGGTTGTAAATCCTACCTGATTATTCACAACGATATGAATAGTTCCGCCAGCGCGGTAACCATCCAACTGTGCCATTTGAATCGTTTCATAAACAATCCCTTGCCCTGCAACTGCAGCATCACCATGAATTAAAACAGGACAAATCTTGTTTTCATCTTTCAGAACATGATCAACTTTGGCGCGTGCGATGCCCTCTACTACGGTGCTTACTGCTTCAAGGTGTGATGGATTTGGAGCAAGAGTCACCCCAATCTTTTTACCTGAAGGCAATGTAACTTGAGAGGTGAATCCCTGGTGGTATTTTACATCTCCATCGAAATAATCTATTGTATCAAATTCTTTTCCTTCAAATTCAGAGAAAATATCTTTTGGCCTTTTTTCAAAAATATTGGTCAAGGTATTTAATCTACCTCGGTGCGCCATGCCCATCACAAAGTATTCTACCCCTAGTTCTGAGCCTTTATTTACCAGTGTGTCGAGAGCAGGAATTAAAGCTTCACCGCCTTCAATTGAAAATCGTTTTTGACCAACAAATTTCTTTCCTAAAAATGCTTCAAAACTTGAAGCTTGGTTAAGTTTTTTATAGATGTTTATCTTACGGTCCTTGTCAAAAACAGGTCTGTTCTTAACTTCAATTTTGTTTTTAAACCAATCGATACGCTTCGGATCGCGCATGTATACGTATTCGATACCGATTGATTGACAGTATGTCAACTGTAAATGCTCAATAATTTGTCGAAGTGCAGTAGCGCCAAGTCCAATCTCTTCTCCTGCTTGAAAAACAACGTCAAGATCAGATGAGTCTAAACCAAAATT
>CAMATR010000192.1 GCA_945861175.1 Chitinophaga pinensis
ATGGAGTAAAATCAATGTATTAAGAGCTGTTTTATCAATTATTTTCCTTGCGACTTCTCTGGCTTCTGAGAGTAATTCTCCTTCTGTGCCCTTTGCTGTCATTGAGAATGAGTTATCGATATAAATCGCTAGAACAGGTTTTCCAGCAGATGAATTAGCGTTGGAAACTGGTTTATAGGGTTGTGCAAATGCAAATATTAATAAAGTTAATGCTAAGATTCTCGAGATTAGCACCAATAAGTGCTTTAGTTTTTGTGTTGATCTTGTTTGTTGGTCAACATGTTTTATAAATTGAAGACTTGAAAAATAGAGTGTCTTATATCTTCTGAAATTAAAAAGGTGAATAATAATTGGAATAGTCAGCAAGAGAAGGGACCAAAGAAATTCCGGGTACACAAATTTCATAAATCAAATGTAAGGAAAATTAAGTGTTTAGAAGAGACGACAATGACGTTTATTAAAACTTTTCGAAAGCGCCTAAACCAAATAATGCAAAATCATATTTGACAGGATCTTGGCTATCCAAGATTTTTAAATTTTGGTCTAGTTCATTTAGAGCAATTATATCATTTTGCTTTCTATTAATTAATCCAAATTTACGTGCTATATTTCCCGAATGAACATCAAGAGGACAAGATAAAATTGATTGAGGTATACTTTCCCAAACACCAAAATCGACTCCTTTATTATCTTTTCTGCAAAGCCATCTGAGCATCATATTTATTCTTTTTGATGAACTGCCTTTGGAGGGGTCACTAATATGCTTGCTAGTCCTCGAGGGGTGTTCAATGGAGAAAAAAACTTTTTTAAACTCAGTTATTGCTGGTAACACACTTTGATGACTGATGTTTTTTGAAAAAACCGTCTCCATTCCACCATGGTTGAGATAGATATTTTTTAGTGATTTAATAAAGAACTTTAAATCTATTTCATTGAATGTACGATGAACAAAGCCATCAAGCTTTTCTAAATTGTGGTCTTCATGAGAAATAACAAAATCCAGAGGTGAAGCCCCCATCATGTTCATCATTTCCCCTGCGTTTTTAATAATCATCTTCCTATTTCCCCAAGAAATAGTTGCTGTCAGAAAACTTGCAATCTCAATATCTTCCTTCAATGAGTAACGATGCGGTATTTGAATAGGGTCAAACTCAATAAAATTGGGATTGTTGTATTGTAGAGCCTTATCATTTAAGAAGTCAATTATTTCTTTATCAATGGTCATTAAAATTATCTAGCATGTGTTGAAATCATTTCCCTAATGCAATCCTTCGCCCAAGAAAAAAAACCTTCTAAATCATTTTCTGGAGTGACTTCCAAAACGTAATATTCTTCTTTAGTTGAATCAAACAGTCCTTTGTATGGTTTATAAGCTAATGGCAGTGTGATTCCGGTAGTAACTAAAGCGGTTATTTCAATAGAATTGCTTTTTGCATTGGTAATTTTAAACTTAACATCGCCTTTTGCATTTGTTGGAATTAATGTAAACATAGAATTGATAATATTAAAATCACTTTTTAAATCAATTTCTAAAGCTTTACCTGCTTCAATACTTATGGGCAATTTATTTATAACTTCCTTCATATGAGGCTTTTTCTCTAATTTCAAATATAACATTATGAAATAATCAAACCATCTTTCATGATTAGTTTTCTATCAGCCATATTTGCTAAATTTTCATTATGTGTTACAATAACGAATGTTTGTTTAAATTCTTCCCGAAGTTGAAAAAACAGACTATGTAGCTCATTTGAATTTTGAGAATCCAGATTTCCGGATGGTTCATCTGCAAAAATCACTTTTGGACGATTAATGAGCGATCTACATACTGCTACGCGCTGCTGTTCTCCACCTGATAATTCAGATGGCTTATGGTCGGCTCTATCTGAAAGCCCAATTTTATCCAATAATTTCAGCCCTTCTTTTTTTGCATCTACCATGTTTAATCCTTTTATTAGAGCTGGTAAAATAACATTTTCCAAAGCGCTAAATTCTGGGAGTAATTGATGGAACTGAAATATAAAACCAATTGATTCATTTCGGAATGCAGCTAATTTTCTGGAGGATAGTGTAAAAGGATTTATTCCAGCAATAAGAATTTCTCCTTTATCTGGAGTATCTAAAGTTCCAAGTATCTGAAGTAGAGTAGTTTTTCCAGCTCCTGATACCCCAACAATTGAAATAACTTCAGCCTCCGATATTTCTAAGTCAATCCCTTTAAGGATTTGTAATGTGTCGTATGATTTAGTTATACCTTTCGCAGAAAGCATTATTTCTTTAGCTTTAAAACATGACCCATCTTATCTTGTTTCGTTTTGAGATACAACTCGTTGTGTTCATTACTTTCGATGACAAGAGGAACATTTTCTATTATCTCTAAACCGTAACCAATAAGACCTGAACGTTTTGTTGGATTGTTAGACATCAAGCGCATTTTTGAGATACCCAATTCCCGTATAATTTGTGCCCCAATTCCGTAATCTCTTTCATCAGCTTTAAATCCTAATTTAATATTTGCTTCTAAGGTATCGTATCCTTCTTCTTGCAATTTATAGGCTTTCAATTTATTTACGAGTCCAATGCCTCGTCCTTCTTGATTCATGTAGATAATAGCTCCTTTTCCTTCGGCTTCAATCATTTCCATTGCCCTGTGAAGTTGAGGGCCACAGTCGCAGCGACAAGAGCCAAATATATCCCCTGTGAGACATGAAGAATGGACACGCACAAAAATAGGCTCATCTTTTTCCCATTTTCCTTTTACTAAGGCTAAATGTTCTGTTCCAGTATTTATTTCACGAAATGCATGCAGGATAAAATCTCCATACTCTGTAGGCATTTGAACATCGACTATGCGCTCAATTAAAGATTCATGTTTTATTCTGTATTCAATCAAATCTGCAATTGTAACTATTTTCAAGTCAAATTTTTCAGCAATCTCCAACAATTGAGGCAATCGAGCCATTGTGCCATCTTCATTGAGTATTTCAACTATTACACCAGCCGACTCAAAGCCTGCAAGTCTTGAAAGATCGATTGCAGCTTCAGTATGGCCAGCGCGTCTCAAAACGCCTCCCTTTTTAGCTCTTAAAGGAAATATGTGCCCTGGTTTTCCTAATTCTTCGGAATTTATTTCAGGATCTATTAAAGCAAGGATTGTTTTCGCTCTGTCGCTTGCTGAAATACCCGTTGTACAGCCATGACCAATTAAGTCTACGGAAACTGTAAACGGTGTTTCATAGGCTGCAGAATTAGAACGCACCATTAAATCAAGCCCTAATTCATCGCATCTATCTTCAACTAGAGGAGCACAAATCAATCCTCTCCCATGTGTTGCCATAAAATTGATAATCTCAGGTGTTGCATTCCTAGCCGCAGTTAAAAAGTCTCCTTCATTCTCACGATCTTCATCATCGACAACAATGATTACATTCCCATCACGGATCTCCTGAATCGCCTCTTCAATTGTATTTAACTTCATGCGTATTATCTCTTTTGTCAGTGCAAAATTAAGGTAAAATTCGGTTTTAGCTGAAGAATTGGTTAAGATTCACCGCGTATAATTTTTGAAAGTTTTAGCGTGCTGTCTTCCCAAGAATAATTATTCTTAACAAATTCCTTGGCATTGAATGCTAATTTATTGTAAAGCATTTGGTTTTCAATTAATTCAAGCACACAACTAGCAAATTCCTCAGGACTATCAGCTACAAGTATTTCGTCATTTATTTTTGCTTGAATTGCATTGTTAGCCAGTGTAGTTGTAATGCATGGTATACCAAGTGCCATTGCTTCAAGAAGTTTGTTCTGCATTCCTGTGCCTATTTGCATTGGAGCAATAAATATACGCCCTCTTAAGTAGGCTTCTCGAATATCATCAATCCATCCTTGAAGTTCTATTTGAGTGTTTTGTTGTGTCAATTTAATGAGGGGATTAGAAGGCGTTGCACCTGAAATTAAACAGTTTATCCCTGGTAATTTCGGGAGTATCTCGTTTGAGATATAATGCACTGCCTCAACATTAGGAGCGTAGCTTAGGTTGCCAACAAATACTAATTCATGAGTTTTAGAAACCGATATTTTTTCAAAAAAAGTTGGATCTATGCCGTTTTGAATAAGTTGAATTTTTTCTCTTTCCGAATGAGAAATATAATTGCGATCTTGTTTGCTAATTATTGTTCGTTCTTCGAAATAATCAAAAATCACCCGTTCGTATTCTCTCAATCTTTTAGCCTCCTCAGTAAACAAAAATTTCCACAATCCTTTTGACTTTTGAGATCTTCTTTCCATGCCTATTGAAAGGGTGTCCATGTAATCAATGGTTTTGGGTGTTAAGTGGTGGTTTTTTACATATTCAGCGGTTCTAACTAGTTGACAATAAATGTAATCAGGTTTCTGCTTCTTAAGAAGCGATTGAATTTTATATTTAGCTTTAAAGGAAAAGAAATAACCTACTTGGAAAGGTTTTTTTCCGAAAATCATTAATGCCGTGTTTATTAGTTTTGAAAACCTTGAAATTTTAAAAACGTGAACTTCAGCGCAAAATTTTTCTAGTTTCTGTAAATGTTCTTTTGAAACATGAGCCTCAGATAGCGCAACAAGTTGAATATTAAAATAACGGCCTAATTCACGTATTTGATAGTAAGCCCGCAATTTATCGCCTTTCTCCAAGGGAAATGGAAAACGGGAGACAATCATTAAAAGTCGAGGTTTATTTCCCATTTAATGAATCAACT
>CAMATR010000193.1 GCA_945861175.1 Chitinophaga pinensis
AGGCACGTCCATTTTCAATGATCAACCCGTTACACATGTCTTGCCAAAAATCAACGTTTTTATTGTTTTCAAGCAGCAATCTCCATTCCTCAGCAAACAACATTCGATCGTTTTGAGTGCGGGGCGACCACATTGCGGGGCCCTTAGACCGATTCAGCATTCTAAATTGAATCGCGCTTTTATCACTCACTATGCCGCTTCCACCACCTAAAGCATCTATTTCCCGGACAATTTGCCCCTTCGCCACGCCACCCATTGCGGGATTACAACTCATTTGGGCAATTGTGTTCATATTCATTGTTACCAACAAAACAGAACTACCCATTTTGGCAGCAGCATTTGCGGCTTCACAACCAGCATGGCCACCACCCACAACAATCACATTATATTTGCTTAGCATTTTAACAATGTTTCACGTGGAACAAAATTACCACAATACCTATGTTCCACGTGAAACATATTTTTCTAAATAATAATTTTCTTTATCCCTCATAGCCTTTTTTTGCTGGTGCGATTTATCACTAAACCCACACAAATGCAGCACCCCATGTATACACACCCTTCTAAACTCAGTGTTAAATGGCTCTTTCAGTGACTCGGCGTTCTCCTTAACCCTGTCAATTGAAATATACAGATCGCCACCCACAACATCGTTCTCGCAGTAATCAAAGGTTATTATATCCGTATAATAACTGTGCTTTAGAAACTCCTTATTAATGTTAAATAAATATTCATCATTGCAGCAAATCAAATTAACAACACCAGGTTTTTTTTCCTCACTCAGCACACAATCGTTTAACCATAAAACAAGAAGTTCCGGCGACATGCCCGGAACTTCAACATCTATATAGTGTAGTTCTATCACTTATTAAAGTATATATTAACACTACTGCCCTTATCCTCAAACACCACCTCGTCTGCTAAGTTTTTCATCAAAAATATACCTCTTCCACTTTCCTTTAACAGATTCTCTGGGGCTGTCGGGTCAGGAAGATTAACAAAGTCGAAACCCTTTCCCTGATCTTTAACATTAAAACAAAACTCCATAGGATTGTCTCCAACAGCCACATTGACCTCGGTGTCCGTTTCCATATGGTTGCCATGTTCAATAGCATTATTCACCGCCTCGGTAACTGCTATGAGCACATTACCATAAAACTCCTCATTTACGCCCAGCTCATTACACACTGAATCAACCAAAACTTCAACTTGAGCTAGCGCCTCAAAGTGAGAGGGTATAGCAAGTTTATTAATAATCGTAAAACCTTCTTTCATAACGAACAAATATCATTCATCAGTATCACAAGCCTTGGTTGAAATATTCGTTCGCTTTGTCCTTATAATACTTCCTGTATACAGGATCCACAGAGCGCAATAAATCGATTTGCCGTAGCTTTTGTCGGTTATACTCGTTAAATCGTATTTGGTTGCTATAATTTTGGTTTTTTCCTGTTTCCGACTCTCTTTTTTCTTCAAAACCCCTTTCCATAATGGCTTTTTCAGACTCTAACAGCCTCGTTAATATATCCTTTTGTCTTTTAATTGTTTCGCTTGAAAACTTCTTGTTTATTATTTCTCTTTCCTGTTCCTCTAATTCCTTAATCAATGGGTTTAGCTTGTTTCCTTTACCGTTTCCTTCTTTGTTTAATTCATTTCTAAGCTGCTCAAGTCGTTGTCTTATTGCGGTCTGTTCAGCTGCCATTTTTGCAATCTCCTTGTTGCCAAGACCAGGCATACCCATCCCATTTTCTCCTTGTTTTTCTCCCGGCTTATCACCGGGCTTATTTCCATTAGGACTTTGTCCTTTTTGCATCTGTTCCAGCTGTTTTTTTAGCATTTCTTTCATGTCCCCAGATGACATCCCTAGTCCTGGCTTCGGCTGACCTTTTCCACCTGGCTTATTACAGCTTCCTTCGCCTGGCTTGCTGTTTTGCATTTGTTGCTGCATGCTTTGAAGGCTTTCATTTAACAATAACGCAAGGTTATTATATGCAGTCATTACCTTCTGTTGATGAACACCCAAGTCGCGTTTTCTATGCTCATCAATATCTTCTAAAGCAAGACTATGATTATTTTTAATTTCATTTAGCTCCTTGTCCACAAAAGACGCGATTTTAGGCTGTTTTTTTGCCAGCGCCAATAAACTGTCTCGAATAACCGTCGTTTCATCAATCAACATCCTTTGTTTACGGCCATAGCGCCTATATGCAGGGTCTGAGTCAGAGACCTTCATGAAACGCTGCATAACTTCCTCTTGACCAAAACTCAATATCATTAGGCCTTCTAAGATGCTTCGCAGTAAATTCATGTCGTCTTCCTGCTGCTCCTGATTGGCCATATCTTGCATCATATCAAGTTGATCTGCCAAACCCTTCATCTTCTCAGAAGCACTTTTTTGACTTTCACCCGCCTTCTTGCTTTTTGAATTTTGCAAGCTCTCACTTGACTGGTCCATATCTTTTGATATTTCTTGTTCTGACGGCTCCGTGTCCCCTAGGTTTAGAGGGTCCTCTAACGCATCATTTAGTTCTTTTAATTTGTCTAAATCCTTTTTAATATCCTCAAACTTATTATTTAGTTCATCTTGTTTCTCTATTGACTTTTGATCATCCAACAGTCCCTTTTCTATCTGCTCTTTAAGTTCATTTTGGTCCTTTGACAAATCTTTTAACTCCTTTTCAATATCATCAATTTTTTCATTTACCTGCAGTTTTTTTAACATTTCAAGGCTTCTGTCTAATTGCTTATTCATGTCTTCTGAGCTCTGCTCTATATCATCCAATTTCTTTTTAAGTTCTTCTTTATTATTTTCTGACATTAATTTTTCTAAATCACCTAACAACTTACGCAACTCATCATCCATTACCTCTTCAAGTAATTTCTCAATTAAATCTTGTTTTTCTAGAAGGTCTTTGTCTATTTCGGATAATTGGTTCTTTTCTTCAACACTTTTATCCATCAGCTGTTGTGCTTGCTGCAGAGACTCTAAAATACTCTTTTGTTCCTCTTTGAGTTGGTTTACTTGATTCGTTTTATTCCAGTCGTTTTTCTTAGAATTAAGAACTTCCTTTTTAAGCTTGTCCACATTCTTTTGAAATTCCTGTGTCCGTTTTAAAATATCGCTCAAATTGTCTTTAATTTCCTTTTGCTCTTCGTCTCTTTTTTCATTTAATTCGTCCAAATTAGGCAGCTTGTAAGTAAAGAGTTGTGTTTTTGTGGCCTTACTCCCGTTAACACCATCATTGTCAGTGACCACAAAATAATATTCTATACGATCATTTAATTTAACATTTTCTCTTCTAAAATCAACCGCAAAATCAAAAGACATATCAACGCCCATAACTCTCCTAACAGGCAAGCTAACATGCTTATCTGCTGCATTTTCAGAAATGATAGTGTAGGCAAAACTCAAAGATGACAATCCATAATCATCAGACACCCTCCCTGAAAAAAACCTGACCCCATCAGAAACACTGTCTGTCACTTCATTGACCTGAATGACAGGATATGTATCCTTCACAACTGAAATTGCCATTACAGTAGAATCGAGCTTATTTCTATGCTTGTTAGATAAAATAATTTTAACCTTTGAATTATTCATTACTTTTTTTGTTGTGCGCATACCTTCCGCAACAAACCTTTCTTTTGATCCATTAAATAAAAAATCAAGCCACTTCGTGTTTTTCGTTTTAAGATTCCACTCAATGATGGTCCCCTCTGGCACAGTCATGTCTCCTGCGTTTTCAACCGTTTCATTTGTTCTTCCCAAATAAATCGGATAAATTAATTTTGCTTGTAAATGACCAATCGCTGATTTTCCATAGACTGTGATTTTAAATTTTTCGCTCGAGAATTGATTCGCTTCGAACAGAAACGCCCCTGATTTTTTCGGTTTTTTAACAATCCCTACAAATTGATTTTTTGCCGTTTTTTGCATTAAAAACTTGCCATTTTCACTAATTAAGTATACATTTTCAGGCAATTGACTGCCTTTAAGTTCTAGCTTAACGGGCAAATCTTCTCCCTCTTCAATATCTAAATCTGTTGTTGTTAGCGAAAATGAAAATGGTGCTTCGGGTTTGAATTCTTTAGAATAATTCACAACACGCTCTGTTCCCTGTGTAAAGAGACCGGGTGCGGCAATTCCTATAATAAATATTAAAAGAAAAAGCGGTAAAAGATACTTCGCATATTTTCTGTTATCCCTTATGTCTATTGCAGACGTAAATGGCATTACACTCAAAGACTCCGATCTCTGCATAACGCTTGCGCGCAGCAACTCGATATTGCCTTCATTTGATTGAAGATCATCTTGTAACTGTAGCGTATTCTTTAGCCTATCTGAAATACCCGGGAAAAAAGAGCCTATGATTTCTGAGGCTTGATAACGATCTATTCTCTTTCCAAATGAATAAAGTTTCATTATCGGCAGCACCAAATAGTTTGAGCATATCCAAGCGTTTACGCCGAGAAAAGAAAAGAACAATACTCCCCTTGTTAAAGAACCAAAGCGTCCAAAATACTCTAAAGAAGTGGTTACAAGGAAAGACAATAAAAAAACTCCAATAAAAAGAATAATACCTTTAATCATTTGGTTCTTATAGAACTTTTTGATAAAGGCATCTATTTGTTCAAGTAATTTATCAAATGAGCCCATTTTACATTTTATGTGTATGCAACGCACTAATTTAAAACATTATCTCAAAAGCATTTCACTCTT
>CAMATR010000194.1 GCA_945861175.1 Chitinophaga pinensis
TTTCCCTTTGAAGTAAATATGAAAATCCTTACCCATTTGACCTCGAACAAAGAAATCTCCGCGCTCATCTCTAATATTTACAGCAAGGTCGCGCAAGCGCATTTGATCCACATATTGTAATGCCTTTCCGTTTGGCGTTGTCAACTTACCATTGATTATTCCAATTGGCTGGCTTTTGTAATATAAAATGAAATCATTTCCGTAATTCTGCACAGTGTAGGGCTTATTTCTCTCTAACTTCAAAAATTGTGAGGTGAACTTTTGGAGCTTTGACATTTGGGCAGCCGTAAGTTTCTTTCCGTTCAGTACATAGTCATTACCATTGACCTCAAGAAAACTGTCATCCATTTTCACTTCGTAGTAATCCCCATATTTACCATCAGTAACAATTATATGATTATTCGAGGCATGAGCACCGAAAGCTATCAATTGTTTATACCCTTTGAATTGAAAATACACAAAAGACAGGCCAGCAATAAACGTTAAGGCTATGAATATTTTTAAATTTCTTTGATTATCCCTTTTTGCGCTTCGAATAGCAATCTCAAGAAATAGACTGCTTAATAAAATTACTGCTGTACTAATCCAAAAAGAATCCGGCAATGGATACTTCAGCCAAAAAGAATCGCCCATAGAAACAATGTATGCTGATGTAAAACCTGCGAACATCATTATAATACTGAAGATTCCTATAAAGACAAGATTTTTTTTTGATTTTTCCCTAACTTCAGGGGCGAGCTCTCTACTATAATCTCTTTTCATGATTGAATTATTTTATTTTTTACACTTTAAATTTTATCAAACACATAAACGAATTGTATGATTGGTAAATAAACAAATGAAGCGAACATTAGTTTTCGAGCATCACTAGTTTCGCAAGAATGATATAACCGGAAAGCATAAATAAAAAATATTCCGCTACAAATAGTGGCAATTACCATCGCAATATTTCCTGTCCAATCTAAAATCCAAGGCAATAAACTAAAGGGCACTAATGCCAGTGAATAGACTAATATTTGGTATGCAGATTCCTTCGATTTCCCTTTTGATGAAGGCAATAGATAAAATCCAGCTGCTTTATAATCATCATAAAGTACCCAAGCAATTGCCCAAAAATGAGGGAATTGCCAAACGAATTGAACGAAAAACAAAACGCCTGGCATCAAACCAAATTTATTTGTGGCGGCAATTGCTCCCAACATTGGAGGAATGGCTCCCGGAAAGGCGCCTACTAAAACGGCCCAAGGTGTTATCCGCTTCATTGGGGTATATACAAAAACATAAGAAGCAAAAGCTATTAAACCCAATAAGGCAGAAAAAAAATTAATCGAGAGGAGAAGAGAAAGGCCTATAATTAAGGAGATTGTTACGACAAAATAAGCCTCACGAACCGACATATCACCTTGTGGAATTGGACGCCTTTCCGTCCTTTTCATGAGTTTATCCAAGTCTCGTTCCCAAATCTGATTGGCTCCATTTGAAGCGGCAGTGACTAAAAGTCCACCCAACAGCAAATAAAATATTTGCAATCCATCCGTTCCGCCAGCAAATAAGTAACCTGAAAGAGCTGAAAGAATGACCAAAGATGCAAGTCTAAACTTCGTGAAGACGATATACGTTTTTATTTTTCTAGATACGGACATCTTAATCTGTGCTGTTCTTCAAAATTTGAGCATTGCAAAAATAACAAATAAACATAGGTTGAATGTGCCATAAATGACGCAAAACTTCAGAAAACAGAATATTTAACAAAAATCGTTCGAACTTTTTTAGTTTTGTTGATACTAATAACAACTATATGCAACTTCAAAAATTATCTATTCTCATTCCTGCTTACAACGAAGAAAATACGATACAGCTCATTTTGGAAAAAGTTCGTGAAGTAGAATTAAGAAACGGTGTTCAGAAGGAAATAGTGATTGTAAACGATTGCTCAAAAGATTTGACAGTTTTAAAAATAGAAGAATATATCTCAAAGCATCCAGATATGGATATTCGTTTTTTTTCTCAAGAAATAAACAAGGGTAAAGGGGCAGCAATTAATCGTGCAATTAAAGAATGTACTGGGGACTACCTCATTATTCAAGATGCTGATTTGGAATACGATCCAAATGAATATAACTTACTTCTGAAACCTGTTTTCATGGATAATGCTGATGTTGTCTATGGCTCCCGGTTTGTGGGTCATCATCCTCACCGCATCTTATTCTTTTGGCACTCAATAGGAAATAAATTCTTAACTACCCTGTCTAACATAATGACAAATCTCAATTTAACAGACATGGAGACTTGTTACAAATTAATCAGAACTTCAATAGCCAAGCAAATAAATATTACTGAAAGTAGATTTGGTATAGAACCCGAGCTGACAGCCAAACTTGCCAAAATTCCAAAAGTTAGAATTTACGAAGTGGGGATATCTTATTATGGCAGAACTTACGAGGAAGGCAAGAAGATTGGTTGGCGTGACGGGTTTCGGGCAATTTATTGTATTTTCAAATTCAAATTTGTAAAATAATAAAGGAGACTTTAGCCTCCCTTATTTTCTATTCTATTTTACCTTTAAATTAAAGAATAAGCATTGCATCTCCGTATGAATAGAATTTATATTTCTTTTCAACGGCTTGCTTATAAGCCTCCTTCATTAAATCATGCCCTGCAAAAGCAGAAATCATCATTAACAAAGTGGAAAGTGGGGTGTGAAAATTTGTTACCATGCAATCAGCGACACTGAAATCATATGGTGGAAAAATAAATTTATTAGTCCAACCGTCGTAAGGTTTTAAATTACCATCAGTAGAAACCGAAGTCTCAATGGTGCGCATAGATGTTGTTCCAATTGCACAAATTCGTTTTTTCCTTGCTTTTGCTTCATTAACGATTTCAGTACATTTTTCAGGAATAATTACCTGTTCAGAATCCATCTTATGCTTAGTCAAATCTTCTACTTCTACTGGACGAAAAGTCCCCAAACCTATGTGAAGGGTAACTTCGGCGAAATTGATTCCCTTCAACTCTAAACGTTTCAATAATTCACGAGAAAAGTGAAGCCCCGCTGTTGGTGCCGCTACAGCGCCCTCAACCTTGGCGAAAATAGTTTGATAACGATCTTCATCATTTGCTTCAACTTCACGCTTGATATACTTGGGTAATGGTGTCTCACCCAATTCTGTAATTTTGGCTTTAAATTCCTCGTACGGTCCATCAAATAGAAAACGCAGCGTCCTACCACGAGAAGTGGTATTGTCAATTACCTCAGCGACAAGTGAATCATCATCTCCGAAATACAACTTATTGCCAATTCTTATTTTTCTTGCAGGATCTACCAAAACATCCCAAAGCAAACTTTCTCTGTTCAATTCTCGCAGCAAAAAAACCTCAATCTTCGCGCCTGTTTTTTCCTTATTACCATACATTCTAGCAGGAAAAACTTTAGTGTTGTTCATAATCATTGTATCTCCTTCAACGAAGTACTCAATGATATCTTTAAATAGTCGATGCTCAATTTTTCCGGAATCACGATGCAATACCATCATTCGCGCTTCGTCTCTGTGTTCACTTGGGTACTCGGCAATCAGTTCTTCAGGAAGATCGAAACTGAAATCGGAAAGTTTCATTTTGCTCATAGGGCTTATTATTTTTCTTTTGAAAAGGAGTGCAAAGATACAATTTCAAAGAGCCCTTGTCAAGTACTTATTGCTCTTCTGCACGAATAATATCAATCCACTCTTCTACAGAGCGAGCGTTTTCGAGGTTAAAATCCCCTGATACAGTTCTTCTCAGCGCCACTAAAGTGGCGCCAGAACGGAGGTTTTTGCCAAGATCATGCGCAATTGAGCGAATGTAAGTACCTTTCGAACAAGTAATAGAAAAATTAATTTCCGGGAAAGTAGATATATCTAGTTTAAAATCAACTATTTCAACATTGTTTGATTTCAACTCTATCTTTTTTCCTGCCCGAGCTAGCTCATAAGCGCGTTTTCCATCAACTTGTTTAGCAGAAAATATTGGTGGGACTTGAGCAATTATTCCCAAGAACTTCAATCTAGCTTGTTCAATTTCTTCAGGGCCAATATGATTAATAGGATATTCTTCATCAAATTCAGTTTCTAAATCATAAGATGGAGTTGTCTTACCCAGAAGAATAGTTCCTGTGTATTGTTTTACACCCACCATATATTCGTCAATCTTTTTGGTGTGCTTTCCTATGCAAACAATCAATAAACCTGTTGCAAGTGGGTCGAGTGTTCCGGCGTGACCAACTTTGATGTTTTTGACTTTCAATTGCTGTTTAAGGTTCCACCGAATTTTATTTACCACATCAAAAGATGTCCATTGATAGGGTTTATCAACTAAAATTGTCACGCCTTCCTGATAATTCATCAGATAGAATACAAAAATATCAAAACAAGTCCAACAACTATCCTATACCATCCCCAGATTCTGAAGCCAAATTTTTCAATCAAACTGATAAAAAACCGGATAGCAATAATCGCAACACCAAAAGCAATTAGATTTCCCAAAACAAAAATCATCATATTACTGTATGAAGAGGTAATCATCTCGTAACCATGCATTTCGCTACCCATGAAATCCCAGTCTTTCAAGAATAATGAATAACATGTCACAGCAAGCATGGTCGGAACTGCCAAAAAGAAAGAAAATTCAGCTGCTAGCTTTCTCGTTAGACCTTGCTGCATCCCTCCAATGATTGAAG
>CAMATR010000195.1 GCA_945861175.1 Chitinophaga pinensis
TCGCTCTTATTTAGATGTCAATTGCGCGCATTGTCATCGTGAGAACAGTCATTGTTCTTATCGTCCATTGCGTCTTGCATTTTCAGAAACAGATATTTCTCAAAATATGGGTATTTGTGTCGAGCCTGATGAAGATATTGACCCTTCATTAATCGAAATTATAGTGCCTGGAAATGTCCAGAAGTCAATGATGCATTTCCGACTAAACTCAACGGCTGAAGGTAATAGAATGCCTTTGCTTGGTAGAACTATAGTTCATGAGGAAGGAGTTCAATTATTGAAAGATTTTATAAATTCTATTAGCAATTGCGATTAAAACTAAAACTATGAGAAAAAAACTATTTTCTGTCTTGACAATTTTATTGGCTTCACATGCACTTTTGTCTCAAGGAACATGCAATACAGCTCAAGTCATTACTGCCGGTTCTTATTTAATAACCTCAATTGATGGTGAAGAAGTTCCTTCTCCTGTTTGCGCCAGTGGAGGAGATGGCGCAATTGCAGGTAAATGGTTTAAGTACGTTGCTCCAGCAGATTATACTGTAACGGTAACAACCGATCTTCCGTCAAATCCAGCTATTGATAACAGAGTGAACGTCTATCTTGGTAATTGTAGTTCTTTATCTTGTATTGCAGGGGATGATGACGCTGGAACTGGTTATTTATGCGTTGTGAGTTTTCAAGTGACTGAAGGGACTGAATATACTATTGCTTTTGATAACCTATGGTCATCAAGTGGCTTTACGTTTGAACTTCGAGAGACTCCTCCTATTGTTGTAAATCCTAATGATATTTCTTTCACATCGCAGAATATAGCAACTATAACGGGAGAATACAAAATTGCAGTTGCAGATATGAATGGTGATAATATGGATGATATTGTTAGTGTAAGTAGCACCAACGTAAATATTCATTACCAGCAAGCCGGGGGTGGATTCAATCCTGTTAACATAACAACAGCGCCTGCTGCAAATACGCCTTCATGGAGTATTGCAATTGCTGATTACAACAAAGATGGCTACGGTGATTTATTATACGGGGGAGGTAACGGAGTTACTTTTATGAAATCAAACAATGATGGAACCCAATTCACTCAAGTTTCCACTTCACAATATGTCTTCTCGCAAAGGAGTAATTTCATTGATATAAATAATGATGGAAATTTAGATGCATTTGTTTGTCATGATGTCGCGCCGAATGTTCGCTATTTGAACGACGGCTCTGGGAATTTAAGTTTTTCTCAAGGAGGTATGGGTGACCATCCAAATGGAGGGAATTATGGATCAATTTGGGTAGATTATAACAATGATGGTTATCCTGATTTATTCATTGCGAAATGCAGAGGTGGCTTGAACAGTGCAAAAATTAATGAACTCTATCGAAATAATGGTAACGGAACATTTACAGATGTATCCGAAGCATCCAATATGTCAGATTCAGTGCAAACATGGTCTTCGGCTTGGAATGATTTCGATAATGATGGATACCTTGACGCAGTAATTGGAGCAAGTTCTTTTTCTGATGGAAATCATAAATTTATGCACAACAATGGTGACGGAACTTTTACTGATATTACCCAAGGTAGCGGTTGGGATGTATTTCCTTTTCTAAGTATTGAATATGTTTCTTATGACTTTAATAACGACGGATGGGCAGATGTATTTACAAACGGGCAGATCATGTTCAATAATGGAGATAACACATTTACACCAGTTACTTACCCCATAAATGTTGGATCTGTAGGAGATCTGAATAATGATGGATTTTTAGATGTCCAAAATGGAAATATTATTTATTTCAACAATACTAACTCAAACAATTGGACAAAGCTTCAATTAAAAGGGGTTGAAAGCAATAGCAATGGGATTGGCGCTAGGGTTGAACTTTATGGATCATGGGGGAAACAAATCAGAGATGTGCAGTCAGGAATTGGATTCAGACATATGGGAACAATGAATGTACATTTTGGTATTGGAGCCGCAGAAGCAATTGATTCTATATTGATAAGATGGCCCTCAGGAAAAGTAGACATGATATGTAATCCGGCTATTAATACTCCAATGATCATCACAGAAGGTGCTGCTGATCTTCCAGTAGCTGATTTTTCTGCAAGTGCAACAATGGTTCCGGAGGGAACGACTATAAATTTTACAGATGCATCAACAGTTTGTGTTACTGAGTGGGAATGGTCAATTATACCTGCCACCGGTTGGGTTTTTGCTAATAGTACAGCAGGGAATTCGCAAAATCCTGAAATCACCTTCAACTCCCTTGGAACTTATCTTGTGGGTTTGGTGTCAACTAATACCAATGGCCAAAGTACAAATGAGATTACAGAAACGATTATCGTAACATCTACGTCGGGTATTTCTGAAATTGCGAGCGGTCAAGTGAAAATATACCCGAATCCAACTGAAGATCAACTTAATATTGAATTGTTGGGTTCTATAGAATTTGAGTTCATCGAAATTATTTCAACTCTTGGCTCTATCATTAAGAAAGTACCGGGCAATGCTAAATCAGTTGATGTTTCCGAGCTTAAAGCAGGAACATATTTCATTCTTGTCAATCAAAACGATGGCACAATTATAACATCTAGATTTATTAAGAGGTAAAATAATTAAATCCGTTTAAAAAGGCTGTCATAATTGACAGCCTTTTTGGGTTTAATCTATTCGTTAATTTTTCTTCATCAAAATTTGAAATTTTCAACAAAAAAAAGGATAGTCACTGCTATCCTTTTCCAATTTTAAAGTTCTAAGATTAATTTCTAATAGAAATTTTCTTAGTGACAAGTTCTTTACCGGCCATAACATTCACAAAGTAAATTCCGTCAACAACATTCAAATTAATTGAATTAGATTCATGCACTCCAAATGATAAATTATCTTTAAAAATAACTTTCCCAGTTATATCCAAGACTGTTAAATTCGAATTATCAAAAGAAACATCACCAGAATATATTGTAATATTTCCATTTGACGGATTTGGGGCAATGTTAAAATTCGAATTTAAATTATTTTCCTCTATACCAACACCTGTCCAATTCCATAATTCTACATCATCAACGTAAAAGTTTGATGCAATTTCTGTAGCATTTGTAGCATTTGAATAGCCAACACCAAAAATGTCCATACATCCAAAACCACTCGCTGCCCCCCAAGGGAATGTGCCTACAGAAGTAGTATTTATTTTCAATTCCGCTGTTGTTGTTGCGAGATTAATTATAACACTTACATCATTCCAAGCATCCATTGTATAAGAGAATACACCATTTGAGGGTGTACTAACGTTTCCAGTTCCGTCAGAGTTAAAGAACACATCGATTCCATATTGATAGCCAGTTCCACCGGAAACCCATGCTCCACCTATATTAAAATAACCACCATAATTTGCTGGGACATATATTTTCATTTTAACTTCGTATTTTCCAATAGTATATGTTGACGGATTCAGCATAACTAGGTCATTTTCATACACACCTGCACCCCCATTTTTAATATTAATTGAATTAGCTAGACTTGAAGCGTATGAACTACTAACCAAAGTGTCTTCGATTTCTCCAGGGGTTCCAGACCAAGTTTCCCAAAATCCAGCTTGGTTTTAGCTGCTACTGGGTTGCCAGAAGTATAAGAATCAAAATTATCACTTTGAATAATTGTTTGAGAAAACAATAAAGAGGGTGATAAAAAAAGCAAAGAAAGTAGATGTTTTTTCATAAGTTATACCTTTAAATTATTTTAGAAAGTTAGTCAAAAAAAAATCTATTTACTATAAAAAAAATGATTGGTTAACCCTATTGATTATCCCGAAAAGTTCAAATATTTATTCTATTGTAAATAATAAATTTTAGAATTGTTTAGCTCTATGTTAGATCATTTTTTAGTAACCTATTGATAACAGAATTCTAAATTACCTTTTCACTATCTTTGTAACACACATTTTAGTCAGACTTAAAGATAATTACCTTGGCAAAGCAGATCAAATTTGGGACAGATGGTTGGAGAGCAATCATCGCAGACGATTTCACAGTATTTAATGTTGCTCGTGTTGCTTTTGCAACAGGTGAGTGGTTGAAAAAGAATTATGATAAACCAAGCGTTGTAGTTGGTCATGATTGCCGTTTTGGCGGTGAATTATTTATGGAGACAACTGTCAAGGTTTTACTTTCTCAAGGAATCAATGTTCGTATGTCGAGAGGTTTTGTTTCCACTCCGATGATTTCGTTAGCAGCAAATCAATTCAATTGTCAGATTGGTATTATCCTCACCGCAAGTCACAATCCGCCTTCTTACAACGGGTTTAAGTTGAAGGCTTATTTTGGTGGACCTTTAGCTCCTTGGCATGTTCAAGAGGTGGAGGATATTATACCTGAATCATGTCCAATTGATTTCTCGAAAATTGAATTGGAAGGAGCGATAGCGGCTGGGCAGTTAGAAGTAGTTGATATAGAAACGCGCTATGTTGAGCATGTTAAATCAAATTTTGATCTTGAGGCAATTAAAAAGTCTGGATTAAAATTAGCTTATGATGCAATGTATGGCTCAGGGCAAAATGTTTTAAAGCGAATTTTACCAGAAACAGCGTTCTTACACTGCGAGAATAATCCATCATTTGAGGGGCAGGCACCAGAGCCAATTGCAAAAAACTTAAAACAGCTTGAAGCTTTCTTGAAAGAAAAAGGAAATATAGACTGTGCCCTTGCAACTGAT
>CAMATR010000196.1 GCA_945861175.1 Chitinophaga pinensis
GTCGGTGTACGGGGTATACCTTCTGCCCTATTTGATTGCGCAGCAGTTGAACAGCAAATTCACTGGCATCCGCTGCAATGGGAGAACGATGAACAAGTAAACCGTGTGGTTTATTGATGGCTATTAGGTAGTCGTCTTGATAAAGGATCTCGAGCATTTATTACAATTTTCTCGCCACCATCAACCCATCACGTATCGGCAATAAGACTTCTTGAACACGCGCATCTTCATGCACCTTGCGGTTGTAATCCATGATGATCTTTGTTTCGCGGTCGAGCGAGTCATACTCCTCCAAAACCTTTCCCGACCATAGCACATTGTCAGCTATAATGTATCCGCCTTTTTTGACCTTGTCGAAAACGAGATCATAGTAATTGCAATAATTCTTTTTATCTGCATCAATAAATACGATATCGAATTCACCTTCCAACTTAGGAATAAGCTGTGTTGCATCTGCAATGTGGTATTCGATTTTATTTTCCATCCCAGATTTGGAAATGTATTCACGAACCAAATCCTCCAATTCTTCATTGACATCAATGGTAATTACTTTTCCATCCTCAATCAATCCTTCCGCAAAACACAAAGCAGAATAACCAGTATAGGTTCCAATCTCCAGAACTCGCCTAGGTCGAATCATGTGCGAAAGCATACTCAAAACCCGGCCTTGAAAATGGCCACTCAGCATACGAGGCTGCAAAACAGACAAATGTGTTTTTCTATTAAGCTCTTGTAAAATTTGCGGCTCATTTTCACTGTGATCGCACACATATTTATCCAACGCACTATCGATGAATTCCATCTTTTATTTTTTTTCCAAAGATGCGGAATTTGAGTCATTTATAGTCAATTTTGAATTTAGCAAGGCGCAAATACCACTATTTTTAAGCAAATTTACGCCATGAAAACTAAGAATTCAGAAGGCTATTGCGCCATTGGTGTATTTCGAGGAAAAACAGAACATAACATCGGAACCTTATGGCGATCTGCCTATATTCTTGGTGCTGCGTACATTTTCACCGTTGAAAAGAAATATAAAAAGCAAAGTTCTGATGTCGTGAGGGCATGGTCAAGAATTCCCTTATTTCATTACAAATCTTTCGATGACTTATTAAACAATATACCACACGATTGTCGTTTAATTGGCGTTGAGATGGATGAATCAGCCAGTTTTCTCCATGAATTTGAGCATCCAAAGCGGGCCATCTACATACTGGGTGCAGAAAATGAAGGATTACCAAAAGAACTTTTAGATAAATGTCATTTTGTAATTAAACTTCCCGGAAATTCATCCTTAAACGCAGGAGTAGCGGGAAGTATCGTTTTACATGATCGTGCAAGCAAAATACCAACTAGTCTGCCACCGAACCATACAGAAGGTTAAATAAAATTACTTTTTAGAAGGTTCCACAAACTGCTCGACAGACTTACTATACTGAAACATCCATTCATAAATTTCTTCAGATCGAAAAGCTTTTTCAAGATCTCCATGACCAGCTCCCTCCACGATAGTGTACTTCAGTTTATCACCTCCTTCGCACTCGGTAATAGCTTTGACTATTTTTGTTGATTCACTGATTGGAACAGCATTATCTCGGTTTCCGTGCTGTATCCAGATAGGCACTTGCGAAAGATTATACGCATCATTCACATTACCCCCACCACAAAGAGCAACAGCTGCAGTAACAAGTTCAGGATAGGCTCCAGCAAAATGCAGCGTTCCGTATCCACCCAAACTCATACCCGTTACATAAACACGATTGGAATCTGTCACATATTGGCTTTGAACATACTCGAGCAATTTCTTGATTTTTTTCGGTTCCCAGGACTTACCATATGGCACCTGAGGAGCAACAACAATCGCCGGAAAACTGCGTCCTTTGTCAATTTCATGAATGACACCGTAACGTCTCACCATGTTTAAATCAGAACCTGACAAACTTTTTCCATGAAGAAATATCAAAATTGGCGGTTTACTTTTTAGAACAGTGTCCGCTGGAAGTGAAATCCAAAAATTATAGTCCGTTTTATCGTAAACTGCATTTACTTGTCCAACGCTGAAAAATGCATTTAACAACACAAAAAATACCACTACCAATTTTGCTTTCGCCAACATAAGGGCGCAAATATAGTGATTCCAAGAGGTTTAAAGGTTGTTAAAGAATGTGAATTTGAAACTAAAGCAGTTCAAGGGTTCAATGCGTTCAAAGAAATTTAGGCGAACCAAACATCTTCGATCATTTGGAAGCCAGCTTGTTGATTAATTCGTTCAATGATAATCTGTTTGCCGTAAGACAGTTCATCGCGCATAACAGATGAATCCATAGTCAGATAAAGAACTTTATTCTTGATTGTGATATTTTTTGTGCGATTTGCAACAGCAATACCCATCATATCTGGCCATGCTTGTATTATATCCAATTCTTTCATCTTACCATCTAGACGATAAGCTTTCATCAACTTTTCAATGAGTTCACTCAAAGGTGTTTCATTTGACGTTCTTCTTACATCTTCCATTATTCAATTCCCTTCATTGAGTGAGTCAATTCTTCCACAACACCCTCGTCTACCTTAAACATCCTTGTTTCAAAATCACCGCCTTGAAAAATTTCACGCATACGATCCTCATCAGTATCCGTTACAATGACTTGTCCAAAGTAATGATTTGAAACCAATTCAAGTAACTTACGGACACGAGATTGATCGAGTTTATCGAATATGTCATCCAATAACAAAACTGGAGTAACATTTAAATGTCTTTTCAACCATTCGTATTGGGCAAGTCGAAGTGCAATAATGAACGATTTCTGCTGACCTTGAGAACCAAATTTCTTAATAGGATGACCTTTGATGGTAAATACCAAATCATCCTTGTGTATGCCCGCATTGGAGTAGTGTGAAAAAGCATCTTTTTTCTCAAAGGCAACTAATAAATCTTCAAATGTAGCGTCGTTCAATTGCGAACGGTATTCAAGAGCTACCCTTTCTTTTTCAAGTCCGATAAAATTATATTTCTCTTGAAAAACAGGAATAAACTCTTGAATAAACTCCTTCCTTTTCGCATAAATATCATTCCCCAAAGTGATCAATAGATGGTTCCAAACTTCAATAGATTCTCTATCAAACAAGCCATGTTCGTGCATATTCTTCAGCAAAGCATTGCGCTGATCTAAAACCTTAGAATACTTTTGAATAGTCTCAAGATACTGCCTATCAAATTGAGAAATAATCCCATCAATCCATTTCCTTCTTAATTCACTTCCCTCAGAGATTAAATCGCGGTCATATGGCGAAATCATAACCACCGGAAATTGACCAATATGATCTGCTAAACGCTCGTATTCCTTACGATTTCTCTTGAAAACTTTTTTAGCGCCTTGCTTTACTGCACAATGAATAAGAATTTCCTGTTCTTCCTTCTTCCAAACACCTTGAATACTAAAAAATCCCTGATCGAATCGAATGTTTTGGCGATCTAAAACATTCAAATAAGATTTACATAAACTCAAATAATAGATGGCATCTAAGACATTTGTCTTACCTGAACCATTTTTTCCAACAAGACAATTTACGTTAGGACAGAAGTTTAACTCCGCTTCCTCATAATTCTTGAAATTGATTAGGTGAACTGAATTCAGATGCATAAAGACAAAGTTAGATGATTTCTGCCACTATTTAATACACAAATCCATAAAGCTTTTTTTCTGCTTTAGATGTTGAAAACTAAAGCGAATAAAATGAAAAAAAAAACTATTTTTGCACGTCTAAAATTTAGAACAATGTTGGAAAACTTTTCTTTTCAGGAACTTAAAAAGCAAATCGAGTCAAATAAAACGACTAAGCTTTACACTTACATTATTGGAGGAATATTGCTGCTTACACTTGGCATATTTGCTTATCGCCAATTTATTTGGAAACCAAATAATGAAAAATCAACAGATTCATTTTGGGTCGGATTAAACTACGCTGCAAAAGACTCAACAGATCTGGCTATTGAAGAATTGGAGCCAGTTGTTAAAAAATTTGATGGTAAAGTTGGCGGTGAAAACGCTCAATTCATTTTGGCTCGTCAATACATGGCAAAAGGTGAATTCAAAAAAGCACTGAACGAGTTGGAAGGTGTGGATGTTGATGACACTTATCTTTCATCTATGGCCTTAGGCCTTCAAGCAGATTGTCACAGTGAAATGAAAGACTATGAAAAAGGTCAAAAACTTTATCTTGAGGCATGTGCGACGAATGAAAACGAATTGACTACTCCAATGTACCTTTTCAAAGCAGGCCTTTGTTTAGAAAAAACAAAAGATTTCGAGAAAGCTGCTGAATGTTACACTAAAATCAAGGATGATTACCCTGGTTATGCCAACCAAAAAGCCATTGAGAAATACATCGCGAGGGCTTCAAACAAAACAACAAAATAATGGCAACTGCAGGACGCAATTTGTCAGAATATAATAAGGAATTCATTCCAAATGGTGCCGATTTTAGAGTCGGCATTGTTGTTTCTGAATGGAATGATTCAATCACGTTGAATCTTTTGAAAGGAGCCAAAGAAGCACTCATTGATAATGGCGTAAAAGAAGAAAATATATTAATTCGCTTTGTGCCTGGTGCCTTTGAATTGCCACTTGGGGCACAATACATGTGTGAATTTACGGATGTTGATGGGGTTATAGCTATCGGTGTTGTCATTCAGGGTGAGACAA
>CAMATR010000197.1 GCA_945861175.1 Chitinophaga pinensis
TGCTCATAATATACAGTGTAAGGGGCCAGCAATTGAACGGATATAACTAAATCAAAACTTAAGATGATCAAGCACAAAGAAATGAATTTGGAGGGGATTTTTATCCTCCAGAAAGTTAGAGTTAAAAGCACCAAAAATGAAAGTTGAATTAGGCAATTGATGGCTAGATTTTGCCAAAATGTTGTATTGCTTGCTGTCTTAAACATGTTGTAAATAAAATAGTTATAAAGTCCAAGATAACCGTGAGAGCGAGCAACAAAAAATAGTATTAAAAAAGTACCGAAAGAAACAGCTATGAGCAGGTAAAAATGCCAGTTCTTCGGTTCATTTTTTGCTAGGTAATGCTGAAGCGAATAGACACCAGTTAGGATGGCCCCTAAAATGAAAAATAAACGAAAAACACTCGGAAAACGAAATACATTCATGAGTGGAACATGATGAAAGAGCAGCTCTCGAATTGGTAAATAATTCCCTACAGAGGCGGTTAATGAGAAAATTCCGAACCAAAATAAGATGCGCAATGGTTTTGGTTTTTGAATGAAAACACCAATTAGAAAAAACAGTAAAACGAGGATTCCGAAATAACCGTTGCGCATGGACAGATCTGCGTCCCAATATGTCGATTTGACAGTGGTGGTGAGTGGTGCAAGGAATGAGATAAATGATTGGGGACTAAAGGGTGAAAACAAAGCTTGTTCCACATTGAAATTTCCGAGTCGTGAAAGGTAGGGGCTTACTTGCGCTACTGAGACCAACATGACCGCAGAACACAAGATGGTTGTTGCCAAAAACAAGCCGTTTTGGATGGTAAATTGTAAAATTGATTTGTACGATTTTGATTGGATTAAAGAAATGACATGAATAAGGTAGAACGTCAATAATAGATAAGTAAGAATAATGGTGACGGCTGGATAGCCACCCGTAATGGACAGGAACATAAATAGTCCCGCTTGCAAAGCATTGATAGCTTTTTTTTCCTCAATAAGTAGGAGGTATTGTTGAATAATAAATGGTAGCCAACAACCACTAATTATGTACGGAAGATGTTGCGCATTGCCAACAAAAAAACCAGATAGCATGTATGCTATACCCGCCATTAGAGCAAATTTTGTTTCAAATTTCAATGTTCTGGCAAGTAAAAACATACCAACCCCAGCAAGATAAATATGAAGTAAAAATTCAAAACCGATAGAGTAGACTGAATATCCAATAGTTGAACCAATTAGCCAGACTACCGGATACCACGCGCCACTAGACGGATCAGCGTGAATGGGGTAACCAAGATCTTGGTAGGGATTCCAATAAGGAAGTTGACCATTTTGTAAACATTCACCAATATAAAAGCGCCACGGAAAGAAGCAATCAATGGTATCAAATTTCAGAGCGAGAATATTGAAGGCAACCTGATAAAATGCAATTAGCACAACAACAAGCAAAACAGCATAGGGAAAATACGATTTCTTCAACATCGCTCAAAAATAATACATGCGATTGATTTCTCGGCAATATGGAGATAATGTCCTATTTTTATGCCACTAATAATAGTAAATGCCTGACATAAGTGTAATTATTCCTGTTTACAAATCCTCCCTGGCTCTAGAGAATAATTTACCTTATTTGATGAGCTACATCAAAGAAAAACAGCTTGATGCTGAAGTTTTAATTGTGGATGATGGCTCTTTGGATGATGGCGCTATCGAACAAGTTGCAAAATTAAATTCCTGCATCTATTTATCCTATCCGTTGAATCTTGGTAAAGGAGGAGCAGTCCGTTTTGGTATGCATCAAGCAACTGGAGATATTTGCATTTTTACGGATGCCGATATACCCTTTGAAACGGATGCAATTGATAAAATCCTTTACTATTTGAATTTCAAAGAATATGATTTAGTAATTGGTGACCGTGGATTGGCAGAATCACATTATTTCGATAAAATTTCAAGTCATCGTCGTTTTGGAAGTGGTTTCTTCACGTTTATTGTGGGAAGATTTATTACGACTGGAATATCGGATACACAGTGTGGATTGAAAGCTTTTCGAAAGCAAATTGCGAAAGATTTATTTTCAGTTTCGCGGATAAATGGGTTTAGTTTCGATGTTGAAATTCTCTATATTTCATTGAAGCGCAATTATGATATAAAGAAAATACCTGTTAACTTGAGAAGTCAAGAGGGTAATAGTGTAAATGTATTCAAACATGGTTTTAAGATGGTAATAGATTTACTCCTTATTAAATTGAATCATGTGAAAGGGTATTACAAAAAGCATGAATAGAAGAGTTACAAATATGATCCGTTTTGTTATGGATGAATTACTTCCGCCCTTCGTGCGCGATTCTAAGGTTTTCATGTATCCATTTTACTATTTTGCTTACCGCGGACGAAACATCAAAGAGGTGATGCAATTTAAAAGTAAAGTTCATTCCTACACAGCGGAAGAATATGCATTTTTTTACAATAACCTCAATACAATTTCTCGCAATCGAGCAACAGATTTGAACCAGGCTTGCATTGATTTCATTCTCGAAAAAATAGATAAATCCGCCAAAAATTTGATTGATATAGGATGCGGAAGTGGTTATTTGTTAGGCAGAATTGAAGAGAAATTCCCTTCAGTCAACTTGAGCGGTTATGATATAAAGGAACCAAACGGAAATGAAAAATTTAATTACGTTCATGGTAATATTGAAAAATTGCCATTTGAAGAAAATGCCTTCGATGTTGTTATTTGTTGCCATACAATTGAGCATTTATTGAAATTGGAGGAGTGTGTTACCGAATTAAAACGGATTACGAAAAAACAATTATTCATCGTAACTCCCTGTCAAAGGTTCTTTTATTATACCTTGGATGAGCATGTTAATTTCTTTCCTTATCAAGAAAAATTGACAGTTATATTGCCTTTTGTAAATTATGAGTGCCATAAATTACAAGGTGATTGGGCCTATTTGGCGACTAAATAATTCTTGGAGAACCTGTGAGCTGCAATTCTAAATGAAATAAATTAAATTTGTTAACCATGAGTCGATTTCTCTTCCTATTACTATTCATCCTTCCTGTGTTGCTCTCAGCGCAGCAGCCCATAGAATTGAAAAAGAAGTTTCAGGGTACTTATGAAGGCGCTATTTCTGCTTATCAGTTAGATTCTGGGAAGGAGATTGTTGATGTAGATTTGACGCCGATCCAAATTGAAATTACCGAAACAAAAGTTTCTTTAAGTATTGGCAAGAATAAATTATCTGGAACTTATACTATTATGTTTGAGGCTAAAACATATTTTCTGTTAGACTGTCGGATCGATAATCAATTGGCGGGTGAGCGAATTGTTGTTTACAAAAAAGGCAAGAAGATTTCACGAGATGGTTTGTTTCCGCAGCCGAGCGTGCAGCTTGAAAAAACAAAAGATTAATTAAAAGGCAAGAAAACCGAAAAGGTAGTGCCCTCCCCAGGTTTACTTTTTACTTCAATTTTTCCGTTGTGGGAGTCAATAATTAATTTGACATAAAATAAACCTAGACCAAAGCCTTTTACATTGTGCAAATTGCCAGTAGGAACGCGGTAAAATTTGTCAAAAATCATCTTAAGATCTTCCTTTTTTATCCCGACTCCATTGTCGCTGAAATCGATTCGTAAGCCTTTTTTGTCAGATTTTGTGCTAATTGAAATAAGTGGAGTTTTGTCGCAATATTTCACGGCATTGTCCATTAAATTATAGATGACATTTGTGACGTGCACTGGGTCCGCTTCAATTATGCATTGTTCTGCCTCTAAATGCAATTGGACTTCACCTCCATTGGCAATCTGGTTTAAAGTGAAATTTTCTTTGGCCTCTTCCAGTAACTCATGAATGTCCATTGGTTCTTTTTTTAAGACCAATTCTTCTTTGTCAAGTTTTGCAACGTTAAGCACCCTTTCAACCTGATTTTCCAAGCGTTTATTTTCTTTGTAAATGATGCTGGCGTATTTCTTTAATTTTTCAGGATCTTCAGAGAAGTCGGTTCGCATCAACATTTCACTTGACAAGCCGATTGTTGAGATAGGCGTTTTTAATTCATGTGTCATGTTGTTGATGAAATCGGTTTTCACTTCCGAAAGTCTTTTTTGGCGCAGGATGACGGTTAAGGTATAGCCAAAAAAGATCATTACTAATACGACGATAATTGTCACATAGATCCATGGTGAAATGATTTCTTCTTGCTCGTCAATTGATTTAGACTGTACATTCGGGAAAATTACCGTAAAATAATGGCCATCGGTTTTCCAAGGCAATTTAGCGGATGTGATACCCGCTAAGGTGTCAGAAACCGGAGCATAACCTGTTGTTTTTGTGTATTTGATGAGGTTCCCAAAAACGATTGAGTCACTGAAACAATCGTAAATTCCGTATTGAAAATCTTGGTGAATATTTTGGTCGTACAGTTCTCTTTTCAAGAGTGTTTCCAGGTAGAACGGGTGTAATTCTTCGTTGATATCAACCGAGAAATAGTTGGTTCTAATCTGTTTTACTGCGCCGTATAAATCAGAGCTATCCGAGTTCTGTGTCGAAATCTCTTCTAAAATATTTCTAAGCGCTATATGCGCATGTTCTGAAAATTGTTTTAAGTCGAGGCTATCCTCTTTCTCTTGTATAGCAATGTTTGTTTGTTGTATTGCAATCGTTTTGCGCATCCAGACCATCTGA
>CAMATR010000198.1 GCA_945861175.1 Chitinophaga pinensis
AAGAGCGTCGTATGCGTAAGGTAAGCCTTGTAATTCAAATGCCATAATGTTTATTTATTGAGTTTATAAAATTGTTAGATTGAACAAATCAAAATTAGGAAAAATACACAATGTTGCTAGTTATTTAAGAAAATATGAGCGCACTTTTAGTGAAATTTTTAATTTATTTTCTTAAATTTAAATCTCAATCTATTACTATGAGAAAATCACTTACTTTTCTTTTTGTCCTTTCGGCTTATTCTTTATTTGGACAAATATGCACCATAGATTATTCACAAACACAAGTGGGACTTTATCCAGATACATTGCCAACTGGTTATGTGGGTCAAGGTTACAGTACCGACGTTACTTTTGTGATGCCTTTGGACACCATGGGCTATGATTTTACAAATTTCAATATTCTTGCAGTTTCATTGCCAGTTGGACTGAATTGGCAATGTAATAACAATACAAGTAATTGTGATTACAATCCACAGGTGAGTCAATATGGTTGTGTTAACATTTCCGGCACGCCTTTACTAGCGGGAAGTTACAGCATCTATGTAACTGTAATTGCAGATTTAACAGTGGTACAAGGCTATCCATTCACTTTTCAGATTTACATGGAGGTGTTGCCAAGTAATGTAACTACTTCGAATGATGGTTTCAGCATGACAGGTGCTGCTGGTTGTTCACCAATAACCGTCGACTTCACAAACAATAATCCAGGATTATTGGCTTATACGTGGGATTTTGGAAATGGCAATATATCAACACTTGAAAATCCTGCCCCACAAGTTTACACCGCACAAGGAGACTATGCTGTGCACTATGCGGCGTATTCTAACTTGGATACTATTCAGGTTTACACACTTTCAAATGTAACTGTTAGTTCGATGAACAATTATGGTGAAGGTTTCCCATCTTATGAAGATCCAGATGTATTTGTTAAGGTATTAGAGAATGGAACATCCATCTACAACTCTAGTATCATAGCAGACGCTAGTTTACCAGTGAGTTTTCCTACTAATATTGTAATGAATACATCTAATTCCTATGTTATTCAAGTGATTGAGTCCGACGCAAGTGACATCGTTTTTGGTGCGGATGATTTTATGGGTAATCATACTGTTATGTTGACTGGGTGCAATGGATGTGCTGTTAGCGGCGGTGATTCAGGTTCTGGAGCGACAATAAATTATACCGTTGTTAATCAAACCATTCTTCCTGTGCCAACGGTTATTTCTATAGATACTGTTCACGTGTATGGTTACCCCCCAAATCCGATGATCAGTTATGATTCTTTGAGTCACACGCTTTCTACGCCTGATCTTTCATACGGCTACCAGTGGTATTTTAATGGAAGTCCCCTTACAGCGGCTACAAATGTTGATTATTTAGTGACCTATTCAGGGGACTATTACGTCATTGCAATAAATCAGAATGGTTGTGTAAGTTTTTCAGATACCTTGAGAGCTGTATATTGCAGTCCAACTATTAATCCTGTTGTTTCATCTGATGTGAATAGTGATTTAATTGTCGACAACGTGCCTGTATCTTTTTCTATTCAATGGATGCTCGATGGAAATCCTGTTCCTGGAGCCATGGATAGTACAATAACCGTTTTAGCATCTGGGGCTTATTCAGTAGAAATTGCAGATACGTTCGGATGTGTTTATGAATCAGCCCCTTTGAATGTTGGATTAGGTTTAGATGCTTTTGAGTCAGTTGTTTGGAGTATTTCTCCTAACCCTTCTGATGATTTCATCAATGTAAAAATTGATCCAAGCATGAACGTTGAAACATTGTCAATTTATGATCTCTCTGGCAGAAATATTCAAACTTGGAATTGGAACGGGAAGAATATTATGGAAATTGATATTCATGGGTTACCGGGAGGAAGTTATCTTTTATCTCTAAAGAGTAACTATTCTATTTGGTCTAGAAAAATTATAATTCAATAATTAAAAGGGGCTCTGAGCCCCTTTTTTATTTTTTATACTTGTTAGAATAACGGTTATAAAGATCTTCTTGAAAATTTTTCAAAGAAATCATTTCTCCATTGATTAAAGCCAAAGCAACTTTATTGCTGCGAATGTCTAATGCATTTCCTTCAGAAATAAACAAGGTAGCCGACTTCCCTTCTTCGATACTGCCATAATCTTTTCCAATTCCCATGATCTCGCATGCACTTAATGAAATAGACCGAATAGCTTGCTCTTCAGTTAAACCATAGGCTTGAGCAGTTCCGGCTTGAAAAGGTAGATTTCTTGCGTTCATAGTCTCCATATCCCCATGATTTTGTAGGCAAAACTTAACACCACCTTCTTGAAGTAGCGACGGAATTCGGTAGGGTAAATCGACAGCATCTATTTCGTTTTCAGGAAGACTGTGCACTCTATTTAACATTACAGGAATCTTTGCATCTTTGAGTTTTCGAGTAATTAAGTGACTGTCATAACCACCTACTATTACAGGATAATTTAAATTAAATTTTGCTGCAAAATCAATAATATCAAGTAATTGCTGAATATCATCTGCATGAAAGTAAACGCGTTTTTCGCCAACGAAGCAATCGGTCATTGCATTCAAACGTAGGTCTATTCGTTTGCCCTTTTCTGTTTCTACATAGGCCCGTGAAATTTCAAAAAAGTCAGCCAATGCTTGTTTATCCTTTTCATAAGTTTCATTTTTCTTTTTGGCAGAAGGCTCAGCCCACCAACCCCCGCCGTCCATATTTGATGGCCAGTTGACATGAATTCCATCATCAGCCAAAATCGTTGCATCTTCCCAGTTCCAGCCGTTTGTTGACATTAAGGATGAGGTTCCTGATATTTGTCCACCACGCGGAGTTGCCTGCGTTAGTAAGATACCATTTGTTTTAACGGTGCTTATAACCTTTGATTCTACGTTGTAGGCAATTTGGGATCGAATATGAGGATTGAATTCACCCACTTCAGAATAATCTCGGGTCGCTCTAACGGCGTCAATTTCAGAGAGGCCTAATGTTGAATTACCAGCTACAAACCCTGGATAAATATGTTGTCTTTTAAGGTCGATAATCGTGTCCCAATCTTCTCGACTAAATGAAAAAGCAAGTGAATTACGAACAAGTGAAATTTTTCCATTACGAATTCCAACTGCGGCACTCTCTAGTGTTTTTTCATTGCCAATATGCAAAAAACCGTTCAATAAGAGCATACTCTTCGTTTGTGATTTTACTGAATGCAGGACACAAACAATTATAAGGGTAAAAAGAATAATTTTTTTCATAATATCAATGCATATTTTCTTGTTCGCTTCCTTCCTCACCAATAGTATCGCAATGGAAATGATGTGATTTTTGTTTTTGAAAAGGTTTGGAAATTTCACCATTTTCGTTGGATTCAAGCATTTTGGTTATAATTCGTGCTTTTTCTTTTTGATTCAATTCACGCATCTTAGTCTCTGTTGGCGCGTCATAATAAAAAACCCCTTCAATCATTGTTTTTTCAACTTTGGCTTGCATACTAAGGGGATTGGTTGACCAAAGCACAAGATCAGCATCTTTCCCTACTTTAACTGAGCCAATTTGATCATCAAGGTGCAAGAGTTTTGCAGGATTCAAGGTTACCATTTTCCACGCATCTTGCTCAGACATACCGCCGTATTTAATCCCTTTTGCCGCTTCTTGGTTCAATCTTCTCCCCATTTCTGCATCGTCAGAGTTAATAGCTACGATTAAACCCATTTTTGTCATTAGAGCAGCGTTGTATGGAATGGCATCGTTGACTTCAAATTTGTAAGCCCACCAATCTGAAAATGTCGATGCACCCACTCCATGTTGCAACATTTTATCTGCAACTTTGTAACCTTCAAGTATATGCGTGAATGTATTTATTTTGAAGCCCATTGAGTCTGCAATGTGCATGAGCATATTTATTTCTGATTGAACGTAAGAATGACATGTGATGAACCGCTCTGAGCGCAATATTTCACCCAAGACCTCTAACTCAAGATCTTTTCTTGGGGGAGATTTGTGGTTCTTCCCGCCTTTTTTGTATTCTTCCCAATCTTTTTGATAAACTTTAGCTCTTGTAAAACCATCATAAAAAACCTGTTCTACGCCCATTCTGGTTTGTGGGAATCGCTCTGTATTATAATCTCCCCAATTTGCTTGTTTTACATTTTCACCGAGTGCACATTTGATGAATTTTGGGGCATTATCAATGAGCATTTCTTCAGCATTAACTCCCCATTTTAGCTTTATGAGTGCCGATTGTCCTCCAATGGGATTTGCTGATCCATGTAGTAATTGCGCAGCGGTAACACCACCAGAGAGTTGGCGGTAAATATTTATATCATTAGGATTAACAACATCTCCTATGTTTACCTCTGCTGAAATTGCTTGACCACCTTCATTGACACCCTTTGAAATAGCAATATGCGAATGTTCATCGATAATTCCGCTTGTTAAATGTTTTCCTTTTGCTTCTATAATGGTTGCTTTTTCAATCTGTCTAGGCTTATCTGGCCCTATGTAGGTAATTTTTCCGTTTTCTACTAGTACGTTTGTATTATATAAAATTCCTTCTTTTTCATTCGTCCAAACTGTTGCATTGGTATAAAGAACAGTTGACTTTTCTGGGATGCTATTGAATCCGTATGCCATGTTTGGGTACCATATTTTTCCAGCATAAATGGAATCAATTGTGTT
>CAMATR010000199.1 GCA_945861175.1 Chitinophaga pinensis
CCTTCTTGAATGGTTTAATTCATTTAGGAGAGAAGCAGTTCGGCGGTGGAAGAGTAGGTGAAAAAGCATCCACGGGAATCACAGAGGATTTAGTTAAACATGGTTTTGAATCTGGGAGGATGAAGACCGGAACGCCCCCCCGTGTTGACGGAAGGTCTTTGGATTATTCTAAAATGGAGATTCAAGAAGGAGATGTTAAGCCTACGAAGTTTAGCTTTACTAACACAGCGGCATTAACGCATCAAAGACCGTGTTATAGTACCTACACTAATAATGATACACACGATTTGTTGCGCACAGGGTTTGATAGGTCACCCATGTTCAATGGTGCAATTAAATCAATTGGCCCTAGATATTGTCCAAGTATTGAGGATAAAATAAATCGTTTTGCGGAGAGAGACCGGCATCAGATTTTTGTTGAACCAGAAGGATGGAAGACAGTTGAGATTTATGTTAATGGATTTAGTACATCTCTTCCTGAAGATGTTCAATACGCAGCGATGAAGTCTATTCCTGGTTTCGAGCGCGTTAAAATGTTTAGGCCTGGCTATGCTATAGAGTATGATTATTTTCCCCCGACACAGTTAAAGCACACTTTGGAAACGAAGCTTGTGGAAAATCTTTTTTTTGCAGGACAAATAAATGGCACAACGGGATATGAAGAGGCAGCCTGTCAAGGCCTGATGGCTGGGATTAATGCACACCTTAAGGTTGTAGACCGGCCAGAGTTTATACTAAACAGAAGTGATGCTTATATAGGCGTTCTGATAGATGATTTAATTACTAAGGGAACGAATGAGCCTTATAGAATGTTTACTAGTCGGGCTGAATTTAGGATTCTCTTGAGACAAGATAATGCAGATATACGCTTAACTCCTATAGGAAACAAGCTTGGCCTTGTAAGTGATGACCTAATGCAGAGGGTGGAAAAGAAAGTAGAAGGGACCAAAACAATGATTAGGGAACTACACAATATTGGTGTTACACCGCAGAAAGCGAACCCTATTCTTTTAAAGAATGATTCTGCAGAGCTAACGCAACAAGTTAAACTTAATGGGTTAGTGTCGCGCCCTCAACTATCGATTTGGGATGTATTAGAGATGTCGGAAGATGCTAGTCTGATAGCTCAAAAGCTGTTAATAGACCATGAAGAAATTGTTGAGCAGGCAGAAATACAAATGAAATATGAGGGCTATATCGTCAGAGAAGAGGAGCAAGTAAATAAACAAAAGAGATTAGAGATGTTAGCTATACCGGTTTCCTTAGATTATAATGAGATTAAAAGTTTAAGTATAGAAGCAAAGGAAAAATTATCATCAATAAGACCTGTTACAATAGGCCAGGCGGCAAGGGTGAGTGGTGTTTCGCCGAGTGATATTTCTGTTTTATTAATTCACATCGGAAGATAGTTCCACGTGAAACATATTAAAAAAACAAAGGTCGCATATTTAATATGCGACCTTTGTTTTAAAGAGTTATTTGAGATCAACCCAGTCACCATTTTCTTTAATCAGATTGATTAGCTCTTGAACTGCCTGGTCTTCTTGTACATTTTTCTTAACCACGTTTTTTTCTTTGTATAGTGTTATTTTACCAGGTCCGGTGCCCACATAACCATAATCAGCATCAGCCATTTCGCCAGGTCCATTTACAATGCACCCCATTATCCCTATCTTTAATCCTTTAAGATGGGCGGTTTCTTTACGAATTTTAGCAGTTGTTTCTTGTAGGTCAAAAAGAGTTCTTCCACACGATGGACACGATATGTATTCTGTTTTAGAAATTCTTGTTCTAGTGGCCTGAAGTATACCAAATGCAGTTGAATTTATAAGAGTGCTTGGCGCGTTTCCTTTTATCCATAAACCGTCACCGATACCATCGATAAGTAATGTGCCGGCTTCGCTCGAAACATTAATTTGAAATTGCTCATTGTCAGAAGAATAGCAATCAATCATGAGTATAATTGGTTGATTAACAAAGTGTTGTGCTGTTTTGATCACTATTTCTCTCAATACGGCTACCCTGTTAGTGTGGGCTGTGTGTAATACGTATATAAAATTGGCTCTTGGGTTGCTGTAAATAGCATCTGTACTCTCATCGTCGATTAAAACGAAAACCGGTGTATTAATCATACACTCATGGCTCTTATTTGAATGTATCAGAGGAAAGCATCCCGGTTTATCTGAATAATAATTTAACCAAGCGTCAAAATTGCTTATTAACCCTAGAGAACCGGGTTTTTCGAAATTTATCTTGTTGTCGCCTATGAAGGCGTAATCTGCGGCCTGCTCCTGCAACGTCCATTTATCCAGCTCAATCGAATAGTTGTAACCAAAACCATATAAGTTTGAGGGCTTAATTTCTGTTTTATTAGACAAATCCGCGACTACGATTGGCACTTGTTTGCTCCCAATGTTTCCAATTTGAACGGTGGATCTTTTGGAATATGAAAAAGGAGAATAAGGTAATGCGGAACTGTTCGTTTTTATTTTTTTATCATTGTTACGGGCAAGAAATTTGTGAGTAAGTTTCGCTGCTACTGGTATTTCTTTTTCTGGTTCTTCAGTCAGAGACACGCGAATTGTATCGCCGAGGCCATCTTCTAAAAGGGCGCCAATTCCTACAGCGGATTTAATCCTTCCATCTTCACCATCGCCAGCCTCTGTTACGCCTAAGTGAAGAGGGTATCCTCTTTTTGTTTTAAGCATTGTTGCTGAAAGTAAGCGATAAGCTTGAACCATAATGAGCGCATTGCTAGCCTTCATTGAAACAACGAGGTTGTAAAAATCATTTTTTTCACAAATTCGAATGAATTCCATCGCTGATTCAACCATCCCCTCGGGCGTGTCTCCGTAACGACTTAATATTCTATCCGATAGCGATCCGTGATTCGTGCCAATCCTCATGGCTGTTCCGTACTCCTTGCACAATGCAATTAGTGGCTTGAATTTTTCTTCAATTCTCAGTAATTCAGCCGCGTAGCTTTGGTCAGTGTAGTCTATTTCTTCAAATTTCTTTTTATCAGCATAATTTCCAGGATTTACTCTGACTTTTTCGACAATCTTTGATGCTATCTCTGCCGCGTTGGGAGTGAAGTGTATATCGGCAACTAACGGAGTTGCGTATCCCCTCTTTAGCAACTCATTTTTGATATTTAAAAGGTTTTCTGCTTCCTTCTTGCTTGGTGCTGTTAATCGAACAAGCTCACAACCTGCGTCAATCATTCTAATCGATTGTTCAACGGAGCCCAATGTATCCATAGTATCAACGGTTGTCATTGATTGCAAACGTATAGGTTGTTCACCCCCAATAATTAATCCCCCAACATTTACCTCTATTGTTGGAAAACGTTTTCTATTCAAAGGATCAACACAATATGGATCAAGGGATTTAAGATGAATCATAAAACTATTAGTATTCGTTTTGAACAAAAGTAGATATTAAAATGTTTAATGTCGCAAAGGGTTTAACTTACTAGAAATGTTAGGGTATTAACACAATTTGTTTTTTTGACTTAATAAATAAGTCTATCTTTGCAAAATTATTAAAAATAGAATATTATGAATTTTACATCAGTTAAATTTGCGAAAGACCACAACGAGGTGTTTTACAAGGTTCTTAGACAAAGAGTAAATGAGTATTTTAAAACAAATAATATATCACGTCACGCAAATCCTGCAATGGTTTTCAAGACCATTTGTATGTTGTTTTTATATTTTACACCATTAACAGTGTTATTGTTTTTTGCAGAATCGAAAACAGTTGAATTCATTTGCTGGATATTAATGGGTTTTGGAATGGCAGGCTTAGGGCTATCTGTCATGCATGATGCAAATCACGGTGCTTACTCCAAGAATGAAAAGATAAATAAATGGGTAGGTTATGTTTTGTTCTTTTTAGGAGGAAGCGATGTAAACTGGAGGATACAACACAATGTCTTGCACCATACTTACACAAATGTAACTGGTTTAGATGAAGACATTAATCCTGGAGCTGTAATGCGTTTCTCTCCTCACGAAAAGAGAAGGTACATGCACAGATTTCAGCACTTCTACGCTTGGTTCTTGTATGGATTGATGACTTTAATGTGGTTTGTTTCGAAAGACTACAAACAAAGTTACCGTTATGAAAAAATGGGATTAACAGGCACTCAAAACACAACGTTCCGAAAGCAGATTTTAGTATTGATTGTTTCTAAGATTTTTTATGGTACATTAACGCTGGCATTGCCCTTATGGCTTGCCCCTGGCCCGTGGTGGTTTTCGGTTGTTGGGTTTTTAGCAATGCATTTTGTTGCGGGGGTCACGTTAGCTGCAATTTTTCAACCAGCACACGTAGTACCAACCTCAGACTTTCCTGTTCCTGATGAGTCAGGAGTTATAGACGCAGATTGGGCAGTTAATCAATTGTATAATACAGCTAATTTTGCTCCTGGAGCGAGAATATTTTCTTGGTATGTGGGTGGTTTAAATTATCAAGTTGAGCACCATTTGTTTCCAAACATTTGCCACATCCACTATCGTAAAATATCAAAAATAGTTAAAGAGACTGCATTAGAATATAAGTTGCCATATCATTCGTACAAAACATTTTATCGCGCGCTTGCAGAGCACACGAGGCAGTTGTATCGTTTAGGCAATTTTGATAGCGCTCCAGCAATACATTGATAT
>CAMATR010000200.1 GCA_945861175.1 Chitinophaga pinensis
CTATATTCGCTTTGTGTCCTTTAAGTGTAGCCTTCAAATCCAGATTTTGAAGTGGAGCAGGGAGTATAGCCGAATTGAACTGAAGATTCTCTATGTTTAATTCAGTATAGTAAGCTTCATTTAAACGTTCGATGCTCCTTTCTGGGTGCTCAATATCAATGATGTCGTGAAAATTCATGTCCAGAGACACTCTTCCAGAAAGTCCTAATAATTCTTTTGATCCAATAAATTTGGCGAGAAAATCTAGATTGAAATCAGATTTCAAATTCATATCGATATCCGGAGAATCGAAGTTTTCAAGGATAAGTTTCCCGCTAAATAAGCCAGCGTCTGGTTTTGCCGTGAATTTTTCAAGTTCGAAGCGCATTGTTGAAGTATTCCTCTTTATTCCGTTTGTGAAACTTCCTTTAAATCCAATGCTCTCGAGTCTTTTACCAGATTCCATATTATTAAAAAACCCATCTTCACATCCAAATCGCGCGTTAATCGCAGGCTGCTTGCCATTAATACAGGACCCCTTTAAAGACGCTTCGAAAAATATTTTCCCTTTATTGTCAAACTTTTTCAGCGTTGGTGCTAGTTCCTCGGGTGCCATTGCCAGAAAAAGATTGAAATCTGGTTTATTTCCATGAAAATGTAAATCAAGATCCATGTCATTATTGAGAGCAATAGATCCGTCAAAACCAAGCATTGCCTGTTCTATTTGGATCTCGGTTGGAACAAATGTTATTACCTGATTTTGTTTATTCAGATTGACCTCTGTATCGACACTAAAGTGTTTATGCTTAATAAAAGTTGTATCCCCATCCTTAATAATACTTATTTCAAAACGGCTATCTAATGCGATCAATAAATGATTTTCTTGAGTCGAAAACTTTGAAAGGGCAGAATACAAGTAAGCATCTACTATCAGATTATTTGCCTCATTTAGTTTCGAAATATCAAAATCCTCCAGTTTGATCGATTTCAGATCCATATGCATTTCATCTTCAACCTCTTTAAGCGGCTTTTTACTAGCGAGGGCATTGCTTAGATTAAAGCTCCCATCAATGTGCTGGATTATACGTAGATCGCCCTTGGTGAGTTTAATGGTTTTAATTTCCACTTTTCCTCCTAGCATATCAAACAAATCAAACCCAAAATAAGCATCCGATATGTGCGCGATTCGGTATTTTTTCTTTGAAGATTTTCCTTCAAAAACCTCTATATCCTCAAGATCTACAGAAATATATGGGAAATTGGCAAAGGGGGCAATGTGGCTGTCTCTTAATTTTATTGTTCCGACAAAATCTTCATTCACAGTTTTGATCATTTCCTGAACAATCTGATCCTGCTTCGCATACACAATTCCAATCGCGATTGAAAAAAGAGCAATTGGCAAAAATAAACTTACCAATAAAAAGCGTTTCCAAAAACGTTTACTCCTCAAGAATGTTATCTGCATATGGATTAAATAAACTTTTAAAAATACTAAAAAAAATTAGTTGCAACTTAGCCTCGTTAATGCATACGTAAAACGAGCCATGTTAGCAAATTTAATAACTCTGGGCATCCAAATTTCTTCGGCACTGTCGCAAACAAGGGCTATACTTATTTAAAAGAGAAGTTTCCAGGAAATAGTAAGAATTATTTTTTGATGTTTTCGTGAAAAGAAGCTAAATGAATTTAGAAGTTTAAAAGCACACGGCAAATAGAATTTAATTCACTACAGTTTAATAGAAACAGTAGATAAAAATTTCATAATCAACATTGACAAGAGGTAAATTTATTCGTACATTCATAATTAAACCTAAAAATATATCCTATGAAAAATCTTTTACTTTACCCATGTGCAAAAGCACCTCTCGGCAATTTTAATTCGCCTAATCGAAACCCCAAAATGGCACAAAAAGCGAGTTTCCCCTCAATATTCATAAAGAACCTATCTGTGTTTTTAATGCTTATATTAGTTGGAGCTGGTAGTTCTTTGGCTCAAAATACGGCGACAATTGGTACGGGAACGACCGAAACCACTTCTACCGGTAACGACCCTATTGATGGATACTATGAGTCTTTTAGATACCAGGTTGTCTATACAGCCGCTGAATTAACTGCAGCAGGCATGGTTTCTGGCGCTTCAATTTCTGAGTTAGGATTTTCTATTTCGGAAGATTATGCAGGTGGAGACCTAATTGAGTACCAAATCAAGATGGGGGAAACAACAGCAATAAATTCCGCAGCCCATGATGCAGCTACCACCACCATTGTGAAAAATCCGTTTGATTACAACCCAACGGTTACTGCAGAGGGTGCTTTTGATATGATTACTTTTGATGCTCCATTTATTTGGAACGGCGGGAATATATTGATTGATATCTGCTCTGTAGGTCCCAACGCATACACATCACCTTATGGTAAAGTAAGAACAATTGCCGCAAGCACCGCAAATGGTTCCCGGTTTGTAAGAGCAGATGTTGTAGGAAGTCAATGTGGGGTAAATACTAGTTTAGTAAATAGCACAAAACCACAAATTAGCTTTACATGGTCTCCCGGCGCTTCTTGTACAGGTGTTTTAGACCCTGGCCCTACTACAGCCTCTACAACCCTCGGTTGCGAAGGAGCTCCTTTAACACTTGGAGTTACAAACCCAACAAGCGGAGCCACGGTTTCATATCAGTGGTATGCGAACGGAGCGGCTATTCCTTCAGCAACAAGTTCATCCTACACTACTGCGGTAGGGGCCACTACAAGTTACTACTGCGTTGTAAGTTGTGGAAGCACCTCTACTTCGGTAACATCAGAAGCAATAACAGTGGTTCAAGATACTCCAACAAATTGTTACTGTGTTCCAACAACAACATACGGTTGTGAAGACGGAGACGTTATTGCACGTGTCACGTTAAGCACCTTGGATAATAATTCAGGTACTGGATGTCCTTCTGGAACATTAGGTTATTCAAATTATACTGCAGACCCTGCACTGACTGCTACCTTGCTGCCTAGCACTTCGTATAATTGCACAGTGTATGCGGGGCAATGGGCTGAGGGATACGCAGCATGGATTGATTACAATGATGATGGGATTTTTGATCCTGTTACAGAAAGGATTGGCTTTTCAAATGGTCAAGTGACAGGTTCAGGACAAGTTGGGGTGTTAGGTTCTTCAGCAACTTTCCCTGTTGTTTTGTCATGCAACCCTCCAGCAGGTGATCATAGAATGCGTGTAAGGGCAATGTACAATACAAATGGAAGCGACGTGACTCCATGCACCAGCAACTCTTGGGGGGAAACGGAAGATTACTTAATTACAATTGCTCCTGCTCCTGTTTGTCCAAGTCCAGGCTCTCTCAATGCGGGATCACCGACTGCCACCTCTCTTCAGTTAAATTGGATTTTAGGCTGCTCGGCTGCTACGAACTATGACATTGAATACGGTCCTGTTGGATTTGTTCAAGGAACAGGGACTACTGTTTCAAACGTAGCTGCAACGGTAACAGAATCCTCTGGTTTCTATACCTTGAACGGCTTAGCACCAAATACGGCTTATGATGTTTATTACAGAGCTAATTGCGGTTTAGGAGATGTTAGTGCATGGTCTCTTTATGCTAGAGATACTACGCTGTGTATCCCGATAACTTCTAGCGAGACGATAACTTCTTGTGATACGTTGTATGTGTGGAATAATCAAACCTATACACAATCAGGTGTTTACACCTTTAACGGTCAAACTTCATCTGGATGTGACTCAACTGTTACGTTGACCCTTGTCGTCGGGGCTTCGGTGGTGATTGCAACAGCTGATGCGGCCGGAAACATAACACTTAACCAAGGTGGGGCTTCATATCAATGGATTGATTGTTCAACAAATTCACCAATAATTGGGGCTGCGACTAACAATTATACTCCTTTAGCGAGTGGCAATTATGCTTGTGTAGTTGGCTTTACAAATGGATGTTCTGATACGTCTAATTGTGTAAGCGTTGCTCTAGGATCTTTAAGTGAGCTTAATTTCACAATGAATATTAACCCTAATCCTTCTGACGGTATATTTAACGTTTATTTCAGTGAGTCAGTTGAAGTAACTATTAGAGTTACAGACAGCTTTGGAAAATTAGTTTCAGAAAGTGTTGTTAAAAGTTCTGATGGGTTGATAGATCTTTCAACCTATGAAAATGGAATATATTATCTTATAGTGAATACAAATGATGCTTCTAAAGTATTTAGAATCATCAAAACTTAATCACTAATTAATTACTAATTTAATTAAAAGGAGGGCAATGCCCTCCTTTCTTGTTCTATGTACTATGAAAAATCTTCTTTGTTTTCTATGTGGCTGAATAGTATTTCGAAGCACAACAATAAATTTGATTCAGAGATAAGTTCCGAAGTAATATCCACCAAATTGAATTAGAATTGGACAATAGTCAAAATCAGTTATCGAACCTTGAAAAAGCAGTGGATAAGTGTATTGAACTATCGCTAGAACTTCCGTAATTGTGGAGAAAGGCAAATTTTTGTGGTAAGCAAAGAATCCAAAATCTACTCTTTCCAGAGGGAATTCATTATAACCGAGAAAATGACGATTATCGAACCTCAAGAATTAATTTATTATTTTCCGCAATCCCTTATTTGACGGGGCTTGTAGCGGGGTATAAAAATGGGGATTCCGAC
>CAMATR010000201.1 GCA_945861175.1 Chitinophaga pinensis
GACTAGGTATTATTAATTTTGCTTTGTCGCCAACGCGCATTTTCTTAATTCCTTCTTGAATACCTGATTCAATATCACTTTTGTCAATAACGAATTCTTCCAATTCGTCTTTTGCTGTCTTATAACATTTTGTGTCGTCTAAAAGTGTGATCTCTGTTTCAACTTGGGCAATAAATCCTGCAACTGCCAAACTCCCATTACCATTTTCATAGATATAATACTGCAAACCAGAACCTGTTTTTAGCATATTCCAATTTTTCCTTTGCTCTAAATACATTTTGATTTGTAGCTCTTGCTCAATCGCTAATTCTTTATTGAAATCAGTAGATTTCTTTTGATTCCATTCCACTGGAATAACCTTTTTATCTTCGTCTAAGCATGAAGAAAGAAAAAATAAAATAACTATCAAAAAACTATACCTCATGAAAAATAGGTTGGTACAAGATCTATAAATTTCTGAATCGTACTTTCGAGATTGTCTGCACTCATTCCCCCTGCCGCATATTTATGCCCACCACCGGAAAACTCATTCATTGACATTTCATTAACAAAATAATCTCCTTTTGATCTAAATGAAATTTTTATAATCCCATCTTTCTCTACAAAAAAGCCAGCAATCATAATCCCCTCGACAGAGAGAGCCACGTTGACTAATCCTTCGGTGTCGCCTTTCTTATAATTGAATCGTTGGAGATCAGCAGCTGATAATGAAATTATCGCAACAGGAAAGTCATTCAATTTTTGAAAACGTTCGGCGATAGCAAAACCACGTAATTGTAAACGGTCCAATGTATTAGAGTCATATACCTTCTCATGCACCATACTATGCTTTACTCCTTTTCTGAGCAAATCAGCTATAATATCATGTGTTCTTGGTTGTACAGATGGAAAACGAAACGAACCAGTATCCGTCATCATCCCTAAATAGAGAGGAGTGCCAATATTTTCATTTATCAAATCAACATTGACTGATTGATCAATTAATTCATAAATCAATTGAGACGTTGAGCAACAAGTTGTTTCTGAAATTACAATATCGCAAAAATCAGCAGGAAACATGTGGTGATCAATCATCACCTTTTTTCCACGAGCAGCCAATAAAACCTGAGCCATTTCCTGGCCAACTCTTTCAGGAGAATTATAGTCTAAACAAAAAATTAAATCGGCACTTTCTAACAAATCTCTAACGTGATTAGGATAAGATTCAAATGGGATGATAGCATCCACTCCATTCAGCCATTTAAGAAATATTGGGGCTTCATCTGGATGACAAACTGCTGCTTGCTTGCCCAATTGCTGAATAAAATAATAGAGTCCAAGAGAACTTCCTATTGAATCACCATCTGGACCTTTGTGAGAAGTAATGACGATTCTTTCGGAAGATTTTACCAATTCAACAATTCGCTCGTATGTATCTATCATTATTATGCTAAAAGTTTATCCGTTTCAATACAAATCCTTGATCTTAGACCTTCCGACACCGGAACTAAAGGGAGTCTCATAAACTCGTACATTAAATCTCTTCTATTTAATGCCACTTTCACACCGCCTGGATTTCCTTCTTCAAAAAACATTTTTGTAACCTGCAATAAATCATAATGTTCGGAACGAGCGCTAACATAATCACCTTGTAAAGCGCTTTTTACCATTTTTGAAAATTTCTCTGGAAAAGCATTCGCAACAACAGAAATAACACCGTCAGCACCCGCAGCGATAAGAGGCAATGTAATCGCGTCATCACCCGAAAGCAAAGCAAATCCATCAGGTTTACAACGAATGATTTCCATAATCTGTTCCATATTTCCTGACGCCTCCTTCATTGCGACAACATTCGAGATAGCTGAAAGTTCCAAAGTTGTTTCAGCAGTCATATTTGAACCTGTTCGACCGGGTACATTATAGAGGATTATTGGCAAATCAGTGCATTCTGCTATGTATTTAAAATGCGCAATAATTCCTTTTTGAATGGGCTTATTGTAATAGGGAGATACAGAGAGAATACCATCAACACCGCTTGGTAATAACTTTAAATTATTTCCAACTGTAATAGTATCATTTCCACCAACACCAAAGACAATTTTTAATTTACCTTGGTTCACATCTCTTACAGTTTCGAGTACTTTTATTTTCTCTTCCATCGAAAGAGTTGGTGACTCGCCAGTAGTTCCCTGAACAACCAAGAAATCAGTTCCACCTTGAATTTGAAAAGCTACAAGTCTCTTTAGAGCTTCATAATCTATTGAGTAATCTGCATTGAAAGGCGTAACCAATGCAACACCTACCCCTTTAAAAGGATTATTCATATCCTGAAATTTTATCTAATGTTTTAAATGTAAACTGGACAACTTCAGAAGGTTTTTCAGATTTACTATCTACTTTTATTGAAAAGAAATCATTAGATATGTTCACGCCCACTTTCCATGGTGAATGAACATTTTTGAGAAGTTTCATTAATTTCTTGTCATCAGTACAAAACCAAATCATAGCATTATAAGGCTGCACTATTATACGTTCCATTTCTTCATCCCTCAATTTTCCAAAAAAGGAAAGATCCTTCGGTGAGAAATAATGTATTAAACGATGAGTAGGAAGTATTTCCTTTTTCACTTGTTTTGGGAGTGGCACAATTATTTTGAGGTCCTGAACATTACTTTGATTCATTATTTCATCCAATGCAGCAAGGTATTCGAAGTACTCCAATTCTTCGTTGTAAGGCAGCACAATCAGCAACCTTTTTATTTTAGACCATATTGATATTTCTTGACTCACTTTAATTTTTCAGCAATTTAATAAATTCATCCTCTAATAGTATCTTAATTTTTAAATCTATTGCCTTTTTTAACTTTGAAGGCCCCATATTTTCTCCTGCCACGACATAATCCGTTTTAGAAGATATAGAAGATATATTTTTGCCACCATTGGATTCTATCAATTCTTTTAACTCATCTCTAGTAAAGGAAAGAAAAACTCCTGAAACAACAAAGGACATCCCTTTAAAGATATCAGATGCTATTTCTTTCTCAACAACCTCCATTTGAACACCTCTCTTACTTAATCGCTCAATTATTGAATGATTGGCTTCGTCCAAAAAGAATTGTTGAATGGAAATGGCTATTTTTTCTCCTATCTCATCAACTTCTAATAATTCATCAAATTTAGCAATACTAATTTTATACACCGACTTAAAATGCTTTGCTAATTTTTTAGCTACAGTTTCTCCGACAAAACGAATTCCTATGGCAAACAAAACACGTTCAAAAGGGACGTTTTTTGAGTTTTTAACCCCATTTAAAAGATTTTCCACCGACTTTTCAGCCATTCTATCAAGGCATATCAATTTATCAAAAGTTAGCTCGTAAAGATCCGCAATATTTCCTAGAAGTCCATTTTCAAACAATTGATCCACTGTTTCAGCACCCAAACCCTCAATATTCATTGCTTTTCTGCCGATAAAATGCTCTATTTTGCCTTTGATCTGAGGCGGGCATGCCATCTCATTTGGACAATAATGTTGGACTTCACCTTCTCTGCGAATTAGCTGCGATAAGCACTCAGGACATTCATCTGGAAATTTAATCAAAGAAGAATTTGTTCTATGAGCTACATTTACACCAACAATTTTAGGAATAATTTCGCCTCCTTTTTCTACATATACAATATCTGAAATGCAAAGTCCCAGTTTTTCAATTTGATCTAAATTATGCAGTGATGCTCTTTTCACAGTTGTGCCTCCCAATTGAACAGGTTCTAGATTTGCCACAGGTGTTACAGCTCCTGTCCTTCCGACTTGAAATGTAACTGAATTTAATCGTGTTTCAACACGCTCTGTTTTAAATTTATAAGCTATGGCCCATCTTGGTGATTTCGCAGTATAACCTAGCTTTCTTTGTTGCTCATAATTGTCTACTTTAATTACTATACCATCGATTTCAAAAGGTAAGTTTTGTCTCTCACCATTCCAATACTGGATGAAATCCATTATACCAGCTATAGAATCTGTTTGAACAATATATTTATCCCTTGTTATTGGAATTTTAAATCCCCATGTACCTGCTGCATTGACGGAATCAAAATGACCGTTAAAGGGCAAATCCTCTCCATATAAGCCATATAAGAAAGAATCTAATCCTCTTTCTGCAACAATCTTTGAATCCTGCAGTTTCAATGTGCCAGATGCTGTATTTCTTGGATTTGCAAAAATAGACTCTCCAATATCTTCGCGTTCCTCATTTAATCTCTTAAAACTTTCCAAAGGCATAAATATTTCTCCTCGAATCTCAAAATCTTTAGGGAAATTGCCTATTAGTGTCAATGGAATGGTGCGAATTGTTTTAACATTCGGAGTGATATCCTCACCTTGTGTGCCATCACCGCGAGTAAACGCTCTTATTAATTGTCCATTTTGATAACGTATTCCAATAGCTACGCCATCGTACTTCAATTCACAAATGAAATTAATCGGAACATCTGTCGATTTTTTTATTCGCGCTTCCCAATCTCTAATTTCTTCTTCAGAATATGTGTTTGAAAGAGATAACATTGGATAATGATGCTGAACCGTTTCGAACTTCTTGGTAATATCTCCACCAACGCGCTTAGTTGGGCTATTTTCAAATTCAAATTGAGGGTACTTTTTTTCTAGT
>CAMATR010000202.1 GCA_945861175.1 Chitinophaga pinensis
TTTAATTAAAACAACCGAGCTCAAATTCACAAAATATCGCATGTTTTTAACAATCTTAGTGGATAACTTCAATTATTGTTGAAAGACTTAAAAAAACTTATGGTTGATTATCTTTACACCAATGTCTAATACTATAAATATTGTTTCAAATGGAGAGCTTAGATTGGAATATTACTCTTTTGGGATAGGCGATGAAATTGTGATTTGTTTGCACGGACACGGTCGAAATGCGACTGATTTCGAATTTATTGCCACAGAAAACAAAAGGGTTATTTCAATTCATTTATTCCACCATGGAAATTCATATTTTCCTATTGAAAGAATTGAACAAAAACCGCTTCTTACAATCGAAATTATTCAGCTATTGCAGATAATTCTAACGAAGGAAAAAATTGATCAATTTCACCTTTTCGCATTTAGTCAAGGCGGAAGATTTTCCCTTTGCCTAATTCCATTTTTCGCAGAGAAAATTAAGACAATTACACTTATTTCCCCTGATGGAATGAATAACAATAGTTTTTATAATTGGTCATCAAGGCGGCGATGGGCACGAAGTATCTTTCGTTATTTTGAGAAGAACCCTACTAGACTTTTATTCTACAATCAGATTGCCCTTAAAACCAAACTTATAAGGCCTAAAGTTGCAACATTCGTCAATGAATTCTCATCCAATCAAAAGTCATTCATTAGAGCCTCTAGAACCTGGCAAACTTTTAGGTATTTAAAACCAGACTGCCAAGCCATTAAAAGCACATTAAACAAGTACCCTATTCCATTTTTGATCATCATGGGAAGATACGATCAAGTCATTCGACCTAAACAAGCTTATAAATTTGCCCGTGTGATAGGTAAAGAAGAAAATGTTTTAGAGATTCCAAATGGACATAATTTCTTTAAATCATCATCGATAAATAAGTTTATACACTTCCTGCCTTTTATGGAACAATCATTATCTTTGGACCAAATAATTAGAGGCAATGAACAACATCCTTAACCATATCGAGATTCAACAAAAAATCACACGTTTGGCACATCAAATAATTGAAAACTCATTCGAAGAATCAATAATTCATATTGGAGGCATTTGTGGTAATGGGATCCTTTTGGCTGAGCAATTTGCAGAAATTATAAGAGTACATTCAGATCAAAAAGTTGTTGTTTTTGAAATAAATGTAAATAAAGACGAACCTTGGAAAGACCCTATTGTACTTTCAATAGAAGACAGTGAATTAAAGAATGCATATATAATACTGGTTGATGATGTTTTAAACTCTGGTAAAACTATGCAGTATGCACTAATGAAGTTTTTAGAACGTGCAACTAAATCTATCAAGACAGTCGCTTTGGTTGACCGAACGCACAGAAGGTACCCTATTAAAGCTGACTTTGTAGGAATAAGTCTTTCAACTACAATGAAAGAACGTGTAGAGGTAACTTTGTGCGAAAATGATTCGAAAGCATTCTTAGTTTAATCCATTCAACCATGAAGAAAACTACCGAATCTACTTCGCTGCACAATCACCTAGAAAAAATGTCGACTTCTGATCTTTTAATTAATATCAATCAAGAAGATCAAACAGTTGCTTTAGCAATTGAAAAAGAATTAAAGACAATCGGATTATTCGTAGATGCTTGTTTTGAGCGAATGAAATCAGGAGGAAGACTTTTTTACATCGGTGCTGGAACAAGTGGCAGGCTCGGTGTTGTTGACGCAAGTGAATGCCCTCCAACATTTGGTGTTCCTCAGGGCTTAGTGGTTGGGCTAATTGCAGGCGGGGACAATGCAATTCGAAAAGCTGTTGAATTTGCCGAAGACGATATTAAACAAGGTTGGATAGATTTAGAGGCTCATGAAATTAATAGTAAGGACACACTTGTTGGAATTGCTGCATCGGGAACCACACCTTATGTTCTTGGAGCCATTGAAAAAGCAAAAGAATTTGGCGTATTGACTGGTGGTATTTCTTGTAACCCAGGCTCACCACTTTCTCAATTGGTGCATTTTCCTATGACCCCTGAGGTTGGACCGGAATTCGTAACGGGAAGTACAAGAATGAAATCTGGAACAGCCCAAAAATTAGTTTTGAATATGATTTCCACTGCACTCATGATAAAATTAGGCCGAGTTAAGGGAAATAAAATGGTCGATATGCAATTGAGTAACAATAAATTGGTCGATCGAGGTGTCAAAATGATCATTGATGAAACCGGTATAACCTATTCGGAGGCAGAAAAACTGCTAACTAAATTTGGTTCAGTTAGAAATGCAGTTGATCACTTCAAAGAACTCTAGCAAAATAAAATCATGCTGCCTTCTTTTCATAAATTCAACTCCTCCATTGAATCTTTTTCACTTCCTGAAAAATTTACTTTCCCATTTTTTTATGATCCTCACCCTCTGGCGATATTAGCTTCGGAAGAATTACAAAAGTACCTTATAACGCAAAAGGAATTCAACCATAACTTCGGACTTGAAAAAGAGCAGGAAGGTTTAGTTATAGGGAAAATGTTTGGTGTTCTAGTAGTCGAAAACAAACAAAATGAAATAGGCTATTTGGCTGCTTTTTCAGGAAAGCTAGCAGGAAAAAATCATCACTCGGGCTTTGTTCCTCCAGTTTTTGATATGCTGACTGAAGAAGGTTTCTTCAGAAAGGAAGAAAAGAACCTTACCCAACTAACCCTTGAAATTGAAAGCAAAGAAAACCAGACTGATTACATTCAACTTAAGGAAAAATTAGACGAATTGACATGCGATTATCAAGAAAAGGTAAAGGAAACCAAAATTCAAATAAAAGAAAATAAAGCGAATCGAAAAGCTGAGCGAATTAAAATATCTGCACTAATTGAGTCCGAAGAACATTTAGATTTATTAGAGCAATTAAGAAAGCAATCCATTCGAGAACAATATTTCCTGAAAGAATTGGCGCAAAAATATAGAGAAGAGGCCGCATTGCTTATGCAAATTATTTCAGGAAAAGAAAATGAAATCATTCTTTTAAAAGAAGAAAGAAGCCAACGCTCAGCTGATCTGCAAAAACGATTATTTGAAAGTTATTCTTTTCTAAATAAAGCTGGTAAAAGCAAAAGCCTTTTAAAAATTTTCGCACCCATTGAAGACGGAAGATCTCCATCAGGAGCGGGTGAATGTGCAGCGCCCAAACTACTTCAATTCGCTTTTCAACATGAATTAAAACCAATCGCTTTAGCTGAATTTTGGTGGGGAACCCCTCCTCCATCCGAAATTCGAGCTCATGGTCAATATTATCCTGCATGCCGCGGAAAATGCGAGCCAATTTTAGGCCATATGCTTGAAGGAATTGAAATGGACCCTAATCCTATGCTTGAGAATCCTGCAGAAGGAAAAGATCTTCAAATTATATTTGAAGATGAAGCCATCATTATTCTGAACAAACCTGCAGAATTTCTTTCGGTTCCTGGGAGAAAAATCGCAGATTCCGTTTACACTCGAATTAAAAAATCTCACCCATTGGCTGAAGGCCCGATCATTGTGCATCGATTAGACATGTCAACCTCTGGAATTATGGTTTTAACAAAAACACTAAAAGCCTATCATTTTCTTCAAAATCAATTTATTAAAAGAAAAGTTAAGAAGAGATATGTAGCTATCCTAAACGGAAAATTAGACCTGCAAAAAGGTCAAATTGAACTGCCATTACGAGTTGACATAGATGATCGACCAAGACAAGTTGTTTGTTACGAACATGGAAAAAATGCCTTGACGTATTGGGAAAAAATAAGTGAATCAGACCACCAAACAAGAGTTTACTTTTATCCTGAAACGGGTCGCACCCATCAACTTAGAGTACACGCTGCTCATCAGAAAGGTTTAAACTGTGCAATAAAGGGAGATGATTTATATGGATTAAAGGGCGATCGTTTGCATTTGCATGCAGAACAGATTGAGTTTACTCATCCATTGACTAAGGAAACAATTACTTTTAGAACCGATGCGCCCTTTTAAAATAAAAAGTGGCGGAAAAACTCCCGCCACTTCAATTTTAGATTAGGATTTAGTTTTAGTTTTTAAGGATTCTCTTTGTTCCAATGAATTTTCCGGCTTCATATACAGAGATGAAATACACACCGTTTTGAAGATCCGACAAGTCCAATTGAGTAGTACAATTTTTAGCAATTTTCACTTGTTTACCTGAAAGATCGAGCACTTCTAAATCAATTGTACCAATATCGCTTCCTTTTTGAATATGAAGAATATCATTGAAAGGATTAGGGTAAACTTCAAAATCATCATTATTTTGTTCAGAGACTGATAAGCTTTGTTCGTAATTCACCCTGAACACAAGATTTAAATCACTTGAAGCAGCTGGAGCTCCATTGTCTATCGATTGTGCGTTCACATAATACAATCCTGGCGCCAGGCTATTTGCATTAAAGATGCAATCATAACGGTAATATTCAGTACTCACTTGTGTTGCCGTCATTGTAAAGGCTGAAGGTGCTGTGCAAGCGATTGAAGTTGTTAAGCTCTGCCCCATTTCAGGTGTATAAGCCGAAATTGAAAACTCAAATTGCTCCGGTAAACTTTTTATTAAAGTATCTCCTGTGTAAACATCAATTGTATCACAAATGGCGCTACTAATTAATACAGGAGGCGTAT
>CAMATR010000203.1 GCA_945861175.1 Chitinophaga pinensis
TGCAAGACAAGGGTGCCTTGACAAAATGTGATTTTGACCAATCAATTTCCTTCGAAAATATTTTTTTCGCTTACGAAAATGAAAATTGGATTCTGAAAGATTTTAGTTTAAAAATAAATAGAGGGGAGACTGTTGCATTTGTTGGCGCAACCGGAGCGGGTAAGTCAACAGTCATAAATTTATTAGGAAGGTTTTACGAATATCAAAAAGGGGAGATTTTAATAGGTTCAACGAATCTCAAGGACGTTCAATTGGCGATCTTGAGAAAGAATATTGCAGTTGTTTTGCAAGATGTTTTCTTGTTTTCAGATACTATTCACAACAATATTACTTTAGGAGATCCAGAAATTTCAAGAGAGCAAGTTATTAGCGCAGCGAAAGAGGTTGGGGCCCATGATTTTATCGAGAAATTACCCGGAGCTTATGATTATCAGGTTGGCGAACGCGGTGGGGTTTTGTCATTTGGCCAACGTCAATTGTTGGCTTTTATTCGGGCCAGTGTTTATAATCCGCATGTTCTCATTCTTGATGAGGCTACATCAAGTATTGATAGTGAATCTGAGGAGTTAATTCAACGCGCGACAGCAAAATTAACAGAGGGAAGAACTTCTATTGTTATTGCTCATAGATTGTCAACAATCCAAAGTGCTGATAAAATTATATTAATTGACAAAGGTGAGATCAAGGAAAAAGGTTCGCACATTGAACTAATGAATATGAAAGGTTATTATTATAATTTATATCAGAAACAGTTTAACGAAGAAAACGAAAACCGATGATTGGATTAAAAATTGGTGGAGTTCCTGAGCATTTTAATCTGCCATGGCGCTTAGCAATCGAGGAGGGTAGATTTAGACAGGCTGGATTGGAATTACATTGGAGCGACATGACTGGTGGTACTGGTCAAATGATCAAAGGTCTTCAAAATGGCTCCTTAGATGTTGCTGTTTTGTTAACTGAAGGAATAACTAAAGCAATTCTAGAAGGATTGAAAGCTAAAATTATCCAAGTTTATGTTACAACTCCGCTGAGATGGGGTATTCATGTTCCTTTCCAGTCAGATATTAATGTTGTAGATCAGTTAGAAGGACAAACATTTGCTATTTCCAGAGAGGGATCTGGGTCGCATCTAATGGCTTTTGTCAAAGCAAATCAAGAAGGTTGGGATTCTGAAGATTTAAAATTCAATGTTGTTGGGGATATTTATGGTGGACTTTGGGCTCTCGAAAATAACGAGGCACAAGCTTTTTTATGGGAAAAATACACAACTTTTCCATATACCGAACAGGGGAAATGTCGTTATATTGATGAGGTTGTTACTCCGTGGCCATGTTTTGTGATTGCTGTTCGTGAAGAGGTTTTAACTAAACATTCTGAGCTGCTTAAAATCATGTGTTCGATTGTAAATCAAAAAGCAAAAGAATTAAAGACTGATGAAGACACGGTCGAAGTAATTTCGTGGCGCTATAATCTTCGTTCTGGTCAAGTACAAAATTGGCTAATAGAAACAGATTGGAATTATGATGGCATAGAATACCCTTTGGCTTTTGATAAAACAATTCGCTATTTGAAGAAACTTGATCTTATTGATGAAGCACTAACTGAAAATTGGCAAAAAAAATTATTTTGAACTTTTTATAATGAAAACAGGCGTACTTTTAATTCAACTTGGAACTCCAGATTCTCCTTCCACTAGAGATGTAAGAACCTACTTAACTGAGTTTTTAAATGACTCAAGAGTAATTGATATTCCATGGTTAGCTCGAAAAATTTTGGTGAATGGAATTATCGTTCCTTTTAGAGCACCAAAATCAGCAAAGATCTATAAAGAGCTCTGGGAACATGGCGAAGGTAATTCACCGCTTTTGATGCATACTGAGCTTGTTCAGAAATTATTACAAGATCGCTTTGATTCCTCAGATGTTACTATTGAATTGGCAATGAGATATAAAAATCCTTCGATGGATAGTGTATTAGAGCGCATGCGAAAAGCAAATTATGATCGGATAATAATATTGCCCTTATTCCCTCAATATGCTAGTGCTTCTTCTGGTTCAGCTATTGCAAAGGCGATGTCGATTATTTCTCATTGGTGGGTTATTCCTGAAGTTAAGATAGTTAATCAATTTTGGCAAAGTGAGGGTTACATTGATTCCATAGTTGATAGAGCTAATGCTTTTGATTGGAAAGAATACGACCATGTTCTTTTCTCATATCATGGGCTTCCTGAACGACAAGTGGATAAAGTATATGATGGTTCTGACCTTTGTTCTGACCAACCTTGCGAGTCTGAAATGAATGAAGCTAATAAATTTTGTTACAAGGCAACATCTTTTGCTACAACTAGATTAATTGCTGAAAAAATGAATCTGCCAGAAGAAAGCTATACTGTTTGTTTTCAATCGCGATTAGATAAGAAATGGCTGACTCCTTTTTCTGACAAAGTGGTTGAAGAATGGGGAAAGAAAGGAGCGAAAAAATTATTGGTATTCAGTCCAGCATTCGTTGCAGATTGTTTAGAGACTATAGTCGAAATAGGTGGGGAGTACCAAGAAATATTTGAGAAAAATGGGGGTGAAAAAGTTCAATTGGTCCCAAGTTCTAATGACCATCCAAGATTTATAGACTGTTTAGTCAGTCTTATTCAAGAACGGCTTTAACTTCTTTTAACCGTAAAGTCTTTTGTTTAATGATTTGCAGTCTAACATCTAATGTCGTAATTTTGTACTCAATTAAATTGAATTAAACTAGAATATGAACAATACAATGGAAAAATTGGCTTACAAAGTGAAAGACATTAGTCTTGCTGAGTGGGGTAGAAAAGAAATTAAATTAGCCGAAGCTGAAATGCCAGGTTTGATGGCTCTTCGTCATGAATATGGCGCAACGAAGCCATTGGCAGGTGCCAGAATAGCTGGTTGTTTGCACATGACAATTCAAACTGCAGTTTTAATAGAAACGCTTGTTGAACTTGGTGCAGAAGTTACTTGGTCATCTTGTAATATTTTCTCTAGTCAAGATCATGCTGCTGCTGCTATTGCTGCTGCTGGCATTCCAGTTTATGCTTGGAAAGGCATGAATGAAGAAGAGTTTGATTGGTGTATCGAACAAACAATTTTTGCATTTGAAGGTGGTAAACCGCTTAATATGATTTTGGATGATGGCGGTGACCTAACAAACATGGTATTCGATCGTTACCCAGAATTAACAAAAGATATTAAAGGTCTTTCTGAAGAAACAACTACTGGGGTTCATCGTTTATATGAGCGTGTGAAAAATGGAACTTTGGTGATGCCTGCAATCAACGTAAATGATTCAGTTACTAAATCGAAATTTGATAACAAATACGGGTGTAAAGAGTCTCTTGTAGATTCAATTCGCCGAGCAACTGATATCATGATGGCAGGAAAAGTGGCTGTTGTTTGCGGATACGGCGATGTAGGTAAAGGATCCGCTGCTTCATTGCAGGGAGCTGGTGCACGTGTTATTGTAACTGAAATCGATCCAATTTGTGCGCTGCAAGCTGCAATGGATGGATTCGAAGTAAAACGTTTGGATTCAGTTGTTCACCTTGGTGATATCATTGTTACAACTACTGGTAACAAAGACATCGTGATGGGAAGTCATTTTGAAAAAATGAAAGACAAAGCAATCGTTTGTAACATTGGGCACTTCGATAATGAAATTGATATGTCTTGGTTGAATACAAACTATGGTTCAACGAAATATACTGTTAAACCACAGGTTGATATTTACAACGTAAAAGGAAATGAGATCATCATTCTTGCAGAAGGTCGTTTGGTAAATCTTGGTTGTGCGACTGGTCACCCATCTTTTGTTATGTCTAATTCTTTCACGAACCAAACGTTGGCTCAATTGGAATTGTGGGCAAACAGCGCAAATTACGGAAACGATGTTTACATGCTTCCTAAGCATTTAGACGAGAAAGTGGCACGTTTACACCTTGCTAAAATCGGTGTTGAATTGGAGACATTACGTCCAGATCAAGCTGAGTATATCGGTGTAAATGTAGAAGGTCCATTCAAGGCTGAGCACTACAGATATTAATCTTTATTTAAGATTTCATATAGGAAAGGCGGTCATTTGATCGCCTTTTTTGTTTTCAATCTAAAGTGTTACTGAGCGCACTCGCTCTGCAGTATTTGCAATGCTGAGGAAATCAACTAGAATTAATGCATAAAATATAAAACCCTCTCCGTTTCCGAAGAGGGCCTTTATATAGACGTCTCTCACTATCTGAACAATCAGGAAGCAAGAAACGAGAAAGAGCCCGCCACATGGACGGACTCTGTATTTACATGAATTTGGAATTACGAAAACTGAATTCCGAATTATATAGGTGATCGAACTACGCCGAAAAGGTAGGTGAGCCTGTCGAACTAGGTGACCGAGCTACGTCGTGATCACATCATCCCCGGCATTCCGCCTGGCATACCGCCCATGGCTGGTGAATTTTCTTCTGGCTCATCTGCAATGACACACTCAGTCGTCAATAACATTGAAGCGATAGAAGCTGCATTTTCAACAGCAATACGTGTAACTTTCGTAGGATCAATCACACCCGCTTTGTATAGTTTTTCAAACGTC
>CAMATR010000204.1 GCA_945861175.1 Chitinophaga pinensis
GATCGACTAGATAAAATCACAGCTATTCCGCTCACTCGTGAAATTGACGATGTAATAACCTGGCAAAGAAATTTCATAAAGAAAGAAAACGAAACAAACCAACGAACTGGCTCAAAACAACATATTTTACTTAGTGATTTTCAAAAATCAACTTCCAAATTTGACGGTATAGAAAAGGACAATTTAGCTTATTACTACCCCATATTATTCAAGCCTCAGGAGTTTGAAAATATCTGTGTCGATTCTGTGTGGTTTACATCGCCTATAAGAAAAGTTGGACTGAATAATGAATTAAATATTCGTGTATTTAATAATAGTAACAAAGAACTTACAAATGCTGAAATTCATTGTGAGATTGATGGGATTACAAGAGACGTATTTCTCGACCTAGAAGCAAATGGGAGTTCAACCACTGTTGTCAATTACACTGAACGTTCTTCGGGAATGAAAAAGGGGAAAATTTCTGTCAATGATAAGCAACTTTTTTGGGACGATGATTTTTACTTTTCATATAGCGTAGATAACCAGACAGGTGTTTTAGTAATCAATGGAGAAGGCGCTTCTCAAGCTGTAGAAAATGTTTATTCTCTCGAGAAATATTACAATTTAAGTAACATCGAGGTAAATACATTCAGTATTGACAAACTTAAAAATATTGATCTCATTGTTGTAAATGGGCTTGACGAAATAACATCTGGAACAATCGATGAATTGCAAAAATTTGCCCAATCAGGTGGGACTTTAGCTCTGTTTCCGGGACCAAATGCCAAATTAGCGGAATGGAATAATTTGCTTTCTGGGCTGCAGTTGCCTCTCTTAAATGAAGTTACTTCTGTAGGATCGAGAATTGATAAATTAATATACGAGGATCCATTCTTTTATGGGATGTTCGAAAAGAAAAAAGAAAACCTGAATTTACCTGCTATAAAAAAATATTATCGTCCATCACCTGGAGTGAATAATTCTTACTTTGAATTAATAAAACTACAGAGTGGATCCCCCTTGTTTATGCGATCAGACGGTTCCATGAATGTATTCCTTTTCTCTGGATCCCTGGATAAAGACTTTGGAACATTTACAAGCGACGCCCTCTTCCCTTCTATTCTTTTAAGAATAGCAGAAATGAGCCAGCGAAAAGCTCCCATCTCTTTAATCATAGGAAAAGAGTCGTTTTATCCTCTATACAAAAAGCAAAACAGCGAAACTCCGATACGTTTACAAAGCGGAAAAGTGGACTTCATACCAAGGGTTCTAAAGGCTGGGTTAATTAGTTACATTTCATTAAATGGTAAAGAAGCTATTGAGATGTTAGAAGCAGGATGCTACGAATTAAAAGATGAAAAGACAGAAGCCATATTAGCCTTAAACTATGATCGTTTAGAATCATCTACAGAGTGTTATTCAAAAGTCGAAATACAAGATAAAATGACAGAAAGGGGGCTGAAAAACATTAGCTCACACGAAGTAACAGAAGGACAAAGTATTACAAAAATAGATATTCAAAAACCTTTTGAATATTGGAAGTTATTCATTGCTCTTTCATTGTTATTTTTACTAACAGAAATGGCTTTAATCAAATTCTTGAAATAAATAATTCACGGCGCATGAAGATTTTACTGAAAAAAGTGAAAGTAATCGATCAAACATCTAGTCATAACAACATGATTATTGATCTTTTAGTCAATGATGGTATCATTGAGGAGATTGGAACTGACCTGAATGACAGTGAGGCAGAAACTATTTCAGGAAACAACCTTTTTGTATCTCAAGGTTGGGTGGACTTGAAAGCACATTTTTGTGATCCAGGAGAAGAACACAAGGAATCAATCGAGAGTGGGCTTGATTGCGCGGCATTTGGAGGTTTTACGCATGTTGCTGTTTTACCCAGCACGAACCCACCAGTTGATGGAAAAACTCAAGTGGAATATCTCTTACGGCGAGCGGAAGACCATGTTGTTAGCATACATCCTATTGGCGCCATTACAGAAAGAATGTCAGGTGAAAATCTTGCTGAAATGTACGATATGTATCAATCGGGTGTACGAATGTATTCCGATGATCTTGTTGCTGTAAATTCTGGAATTATGTACCGAGCACTACTTTACTCTAAAAATTTCAATGGAAAAGTAGTTGCATTTTCACGAGACAATTCCTTAGCAGGAAAGGGAATGGTCAATGAAGGTGAAGCCTCAACGAAAACTGGTTTAAAAGCTGACCCTGCAATTGCGGAAGTCATCCAATTGGAAAGGAATTTACGTCTATTAGAATATACTGGTGGAAATTTACATTTAACGGGGATTTCCTGCGCTGAATCAGTTTCTCTCGTTAAAAAGGCCAAAAAAGAAGGGTTAAATGTAACTGCTGATACACATGTTATGAATTTGATCTTCAATGAAACAGCTACTCTAGATTTTGACTCCAATTTCAAGGTAATGCCTCCTCTTCGCAGAGAACGTGATCGCATTGCTTTATGGGAAGGACTGAGCGATGGAACAATTGACACTGTTGTTTCTGATCATCGTCCTTACGACAAAGAAGAAAAAGATGTGGAATTTGATAACGCTTATTTTGGCTGTATTAATTTACAAACTCTATTTGCTTCTTTGTCAAACTGTGCTGAATTTGATTTAAATAAATTCATTAATTCGATAAGCAACCAAGCAAGGAATATTGCAGAAATCAACAAATACCCCGTTGAAGTTGGTCAAAAAGCAGATTTAACAATTTTTGATCCATCATCAGAATGGAAATTTGAGCTAAGTGATATAATTTCCAGTACATTAAATAGCGCTTTTGTTGGGAAAGAGCTCAAAGGAAGGGTTGTTGCTATTATCAATAATGGTAAATTAGCAATCAGAGAAGAAAATGCGATATAAAAAATCATTTTTAAAACAATTTCTCAAAGAGAAAAAAATGGTAGGGTCTATGACACCTAGCTCACGTTTTCTAGCTTTGAAAATGCTTGAAAATGTGGACTTCGAAACCGCGGAAGTTATTATTGAATTTGGCCCTGGTTGCGGCGTTTTTACTGAAAAAATAATCTCAAAACTTGGTCCGAATGCTCGTTTGCTCGTCTTTGAATTGAACGATCAATTCTTTGATGCTTTAAAAAATAAAATAAATGATCCTCGGGTCACGATAATACACGATTCTGCAGAAAAAATGGAATTTTATCTGAATCAAAATAATATAACCAAAGCGGATGTCATCATTTCATCTTTGCCTTTAGCCAATTTTCCTGATCAACTTAAAATATCTCTTTTAGAAAGTTCAAAGGCTTCGTTGTCACAGAATGGGAAATATATCCAGTTTCAATATTCTTTAGAGTCCAAAAAGAGCTTGTCTCGGGTGTTTTCGAATGTAGCTATTTCTTTTACCCCATTTAACTTCCCCCCTGCTTTTGTCTATACTTGCAGTGAATTTAATTAAGGTAATCACCTTGGAATTACTGGTCGATTCTTTCGATTAATTAGTCCTTTCGTGAATGGTATGGTAATTGTTTAGAGTATATTTAAACAACTGAACCATGAAAACGAAAACTAATCTCCTAAAGCTTCTGATAAAGGAAAGCCCAAAACAATTGAAAAAATACAGTTTCGACCAAGCAATAAGTGGTTTAGGAATAAAAATAATTCCTCAAAGGAATTGATTACATTTCAAATCCTCCGTCACTTCCATAAGATTTTTTGTTGTTCATTTCTAGCTTACCGAATTTGTAAGAGAAGGCAACAAAGTATCTCCTGGTCAACCACTTATACTCCATCTGTTGACGAACCCCAGGTTGATCCAGGTCTAAATAAAATCCTTGAACGTTAAAAATATCTGAAACGCGACAACCAAGGGACCATTTTCCGGCTTTAAAGCTCTTTTCAAAAGCTAAATCCGTTGGTGCTTTTCGTTGAGCACTACCCTGAACAGATATACGAGGTGCGTTATAGGCTGCAGAAATTTGAAAACTTGCTGTTTTTTTCCAAAAATCAATAATTCCATTGTACTTGCAATTCCAAATATACCCTTCTACATTCCAATTTGCTATAGCATAATCATCAATATATCTTATATAATTTCCATTAAATGAAAATGTATTTCTAAACCATTTAGTTGGTTTGTACACGAGAACAAATTCAAGTCCCAAACTATGGCTTTGATCGATATTTGAATAAGTTGTAGCCGAAGTAGACTCAGTATACTCCCTAACTCGCATAATCATTCCGGTTGAACGTCTGTAATAAACACTTGTAGTTAAAGTAACTTTTGGTTTTTCAGTTATATATCCTAAATCATATGAATCGATGAACTCTGGCTTGACATAAGGATTTCCTCTCATGAGATTAAAAGGGTCTGCATAATTAGTGAAAGGATTTAGAATAGATGATGTCGCACGATTTATTCGTCTTGAATAGCTCAGGCTGAACTCTGATTTCTCAGCAGTTACATAACGTAAATGACCAGATGGAAAGAAATTATAGTAATCATTCACAATTTTCACTGAATCAGTAACAAGATTTGGTATCTGGTAAGCTTTTTCAAATCGAATACCGACTTGATATTTAAACTTTTTATACTGCTGACCATAAATGCTATATGCACTATATATCTGTTCTTTAT
>CAMATR010000205.1 GCA_945861175.1 Chitinophaga pinensis
TGGCAGTTTGAATGAAAACAATTACACCTTGAGAAGTCAATTGCACTATAATAACCAAGGGTTAAATTATTATGGATTGATTGACACAACAGGCTCAGTTAGTCGCGACTCTATTGCTCAGCGATATCAAGATATCGGTGGGTCTTTTGACTTCATTTATCACAAAAAGGACAGCGCAACCTTTAACTATAGGGTGGGCGCCGAGTACACTAATTTTTCTTCCAAAAAGCCGATTATTGATTCTCTCATAAAATGGAGGGCGGTTGAAAATTATTTTGCTTTTAGATCAGGACTAACATACAAAGGCGGCAAGGAGATTTATGATGTAGACTTAAATTTGCGCTACAATGCTTATGAATATGGCAGCCCAGGCGACACATGCCTTTCAGCAATCGACACTGGGATCGTTCGGAACAACACGGTCATTAATTTGAAGCCAACAATATCAACCTTCTCTAAAGACAATCGTTTCCGCGCCCGAATAGGCGTTGACCTAACTGTAGATATTGCGGATAGTTCTCGTGTATATATTTATCCCTTAGCAGAACTTAAGTATTCTCTTTTTAACGATATATTCATTCCATATTTAGGTGTCAAGGGAGGCATGAAGCAGCAGTCAATTAAAAGTCTGACGGCGGATAATGAATTCATGTTGCCGAATGTAATTATGCGCAACGAAAACACCGTTGTTGATCTTTATGGCGGCATCAAAGGCACTTTAAGCAAGCGAATAAGTTTCAATGTTGGAGCGAGCTTTGCAAAGATAAATGACAAGGTGTTTTTTGTTACGGACACCCTTTATGCCATGGGCAACAAGTTTAATTTGGTATACGATTCTTTGAATCTTTTAACTATCGAAGGGGCTTTGTCGTATCAACTAATGGAAAAAATCAAAATAGATGCTATTGGCAAATTCTTTTCGTATGATTTGAATAATATACCCTACCCATGGAATTTACCTCAATGGCAAGTTGTTGTCCGCGGCAGTTACAATCTATTTGATAAATTTCTAGTTAATCTTGATGCTGACATTGAGGGAGGAAGAAACGCCTTGGTCTATAAAGCGGTTGATGGCGTGATAGAAGAAAATCAACAACTCATTAAACCATTAGGAACCATTATTGATTTAAACCTGGGGTTAGAATACCGATATAATAAAAGAATATCAGCGTTTTTACAATTGAACAATTTTGCCTCACAACGCTATATGCGCTGGTACAATTATCCGGTTCAAAGTTTTCAAATAATGGGGGGTATTACGGCAAGATTCTAAGGGGGTCTTTTAAGCTTATACTGCGTCTATGTTTTACTCGGAAAATAACTGCGCTGTCGAATAAAGATTAGGATTACCCCAACTGAAATTGAAGCGTCGGCCACATTCCAAATGGCAGGAAAAACTTCATTCCCACCAAGCCAAGGCGTCCATTCGGGCCAAAAAGCTTGAAATTTGAACATATCTACGACATTGCCAAGTAGAAAACCAGTGTGTCTTGTTTCTATTTCACCAAAGATTCCACAATCTGTTAAGACGCCGGAGCCTTTAAGATGATTAAACCCCATACACGGGTCATAGGGAAAAATAAAATCATAAATCATGGAATCAATTAAGTTTCCCATTGCACCTGACAGAACAAGCCCAACCACAATAAGCAATTCCCTTTTAGCTCCTTGTTTGGCTTGTTTCACCAGATAGTAAATCATCCCGCTTATGGCGACAATTCTAAAAATACTTAAGGCCAATTTATGCCAGACTTTGTTGCCGAAGGTAGTGCCAAAGGCCATTCCTTGATTTTCGAGGTATTCCAAAACGAACCAATTTCCAAAAACAGAAACACTTTCACCCGGTGCGAAATGCGATTTTATGTATACCTTGATTAATTGGTCTAAAAATAAAATGAGGGCCACAACGGCCCCCACTATTAATAGATTCTTTTTCACAGAATTATTTGTTTTGTGCATTTTTTGCATCAATACTCATGGTTGCGTGGGGCACAAGTTTTAGGCGTTCTTTCGGGATAAGCTTACCTGTTACGCGACAAATACCATAGGTTTTATTCTCGATTCGAACAAGTGCAGCTTGTAAACTTTGAATAAACTTCTCTTGACGAACCGCAAGCTGAGCAACCTCTTCGCGGGACAATGTTTCGCTCCCATCTTCCATCATGTTGAAAGTGCGTCCAGTGTCATCTGTTCCATGGTCGTCATTATGAGACAATGACCCTAAAAGTAAAGTGTAATCTACTTGTGCTTCTTTTAATTTAAATTGAATTAAATCTTTAAAGTCAGCTAATTCAGTATCCGAATATCTTGTTTTCTCTTGTGACATAGGAATATAATGTTGTTTATTTATTAATTCGCGCAAATATAATTGAAAATAGATGATTTGATGAATAATTTTCAAGGGGTGTTAGTGAATTTTAAAGCAGATTTTATCAACAGCTACAAATGCATCACTTTTAATTATCTTCGCGGTATGGTAAAGTTGTTTTCAGGGAATAGAGCAGGCGTACTTTTGCTGTTGCCATTTTTTATTGTGCTTTACTATTTGTTAAATAGTTTCACCGTTAATCATTATGATTCAGGAATTATAAATTTAGGTTTTTGGGGCGATAGTTCCTCACTTTTTGCCAATGCAAATCAAATTATGGCGGGCACCATAATTTGTATTAATGCAATAGGGATTAATTTAATTTATAATGCAAATGAATTCTTAGAAAGAAACAATTATATTTCTTCACTGCTCTATGTGGTGCTAATGAGTTTTTATCATTCCTTCTACAGTATAGATGGCCTTTTGTTAGCGCATAGCGCACTCATTCTAATGATTTTTCAGTTTTTTAAACTTAGACAAAATGCAGACGGTCGAGCAAATGTTTTTAACGGGGCTTTTTTTGCAGGTTTAGCAGCGAGTTTTCACCCACCAATGGTTGGCATGGTGCCTTTTGTGTTAATTATGGTTTGGAATGTTCGGCCCTTCAACTTTAGAGAAACGTTTCTAGCATTAACAGGATTTTCAATTCCATTACTTTATGCTGGAACGTATTACTGGTATTCTGGCCATAAAATAGAATTGAATTTTCTTCAACAAGCGAGTGATTACTACAAAGAGCAAACAGACTTTTTTGTAACTGCGGCATTGTTTTCGTTGTTGCTTTTATTAAGCCTTGTAAGTATTCGTGCCCGGATGTTAAAATCCTCTATTCGTCTAAAGAAAATGGTAAACATGTTGTGGTGGCTTTTTTTTGTAGGCCTAATTTATGGCCTAATTGACTTTCTGTTTTTTGATCAAATTGAGCGATTTAGTTTTTTGATGGTGCCCCTCTCCTTCTTTCTTACTTTTTCATTTTCACATAAAACCTTTGGGGGAGTGGCATCCGCCCTTTTCTATTTGACCTTCCTTTATTCCTTGATTAATTTTTTCCTTTGATCAAGTCTATTAGCGCTTTATTGTCTAATTTTGAGCCGTATTTTAAAGTGCCTATGGGCGCATAATCAAAAGTAAATGAAATTTGGAGTTGTAACGTTTCCCGGTTCAAATTGTGACGAAGACATGGTCTATGTTCTGCAAGACATTCTTGGACAAAAAGTTGAGCGCCTTTGGCATAAGGAGACAGACCTTAAAGGGGTTGATTTTGTAGTTCTTCCAGGGGGTTTTTCCTATGGGGATTATCTTCGTTCAGGAGCAATTGCAAAATTGTCGCCGATCATGGGCGAGGTAATTAGACATGCTTCGAAAGGCGGATATGTTTTAGGGGTTTGCAACGGATTTCAAATATTAACCGAATCCGGGCTTTTGGAAGGGGCTCTTTTGCACAACAATCAACAAAAATTCATTTGTAAAAATGTTTATTTAAAGCCAGCCTCTCAATCTTCGGCAATTACCAAAGGACTCTCAGCCGAAAGGACGTATAAAATCCCGATTGCTCATGGTGAAGGAAGATTTTTTGCTTCAGACGACAAGTTGAAGGGTATTCAGGATAATGATCAAGTAATTTTCCAGTATTGTTCTGAAAAAGGAGTGGTTAGTGATGTTGAAAATCCCAATGGCGCATTGCTTAACATTGCAGGAATAACAAATCTAAATAAAAATGTCTTCGGCATGATGCCTCACCCCGAGCGCGCTGCGGATCGCAGCTTGGCAAATGAAGACGGTAGATTGATTTTTGAATCGCTATTAAAATATTGTTAATCCTTAATAATGAGAGTATTACTTTTAGGATCGGGCGGAAGAGAGCACGCATTTGCCTGGAAAATGGCCCAAAGCTCAATGTTAGAGGAACTGTTTATTGCCCCGGGCAACGCAGGAACAAAAAACTTTGGCAAAAATGTGAATATTAATCCGTCTGATTTTAAGGCGGTTAAGGACTTTGTTTTGAGCAACGACATTAATATGGTTGTTGTTGGTCCCGAAGAACCATTGGTAAATGGTATCCATGACTTTTTTTTAGAAGACAAGGAATTAAAAAACGTTCCTGTTATTGGCCCTCAAAAAGAAGCGGCACAATTAGAGGGCAGCAAAGATTATGCGAAACAATTTATGTTTCGTCACTCAATCCCAACTGCTAAATATGGCTCTTTTACCAAAGAGACACTAGAACAGGGATTCG
>CAMATR010000206.1 GCA_945861175.1 Chitinophaga pinensis
AAGAAAATGATAGAAAATTTATTATCTTCTTTTTGGACAAGGTTAAAATTATGGTTCCAAGCTAAACTAAAAAAAACAAAGCTAGAGCTTGAATCTGTAAATAGCAGGGTTACTGAATTTCAAAAAATGCATAAAGAGATTTTCAGAGACTATAAAGTTAGTAAACTTGGCGTTGCTTATGTGCCAGTCGCCGATCAAATTAAATATGAAAATAAAAGTTTTATTGTTGACCATACAGGAATGGTTGATGAATCAGAAGTTAAATTGCAACTTTCAAGACAAAATGATTTGTTAATTGAAACTATTTCTGCTTTGGAAGATTTGTCAGCCCAAGCGCCTTTAGTAGAAACATCTGTTGAAATTGAAGAAATTGAAACTTCACAATATTCTACTTCAATGCAACAAATAAACCAACACGATTATTTTGGCAAACTTGAAAGGTCTTTACGTACTATTTCATACTGTATGGATGATTTAGATGTTACTTCGGTTTCATTGCCTCTAGTTGCAAATGAAAGTAGTTATTTGAATTTCTTAAAAGAATTTTCAACAAATGAAGTTCCCGAAGGTTCGCCTGTTTTTGAGGTTTTTAATACTGAAAAATACAAGGATGCCATTGCTAAATTTCAAGAACTGAACAAACTTAAAGATTCACTTTCGAGACATTCCGCTCAATTTGAGGATGTATTAAGAAGTTTAATGGTTACAATGGCGAATTCTGTTCAAGCAATTTCAGCTCTTAAAGTAGCTTCTACAGACAAAATAGTATTTGAATCAAACAAGGTGCTTTATAAAATCTTAAAATCACCTTATAATCATTATTCGCCGGTATTAGAAGCATCTGAAATTGAAAGAATAAAAAATGAAAATTTCAATTATGCCGAAGCGGTAAGTGATTATGTTCCCTTCCAATTAAAAGAAAGTTCAAAAGTTAGATACAACTTACTCTCGGATACTTGGACAGCAGAGGATGGAAGCACAACAAATTTTCCATTCGGAGTTCATCAAATTCACGAAGAAATTGTTGCTCCTATTGTTCAAAATTTAATGAATGAAACCAGAATTGAACGGTTGAAAATATACAACCATATTAAAGACCAAAAAATTAGTTACTTAAATAAATGGCATCAAGATACTGAAGATTTTTATGGCAGAAATCGGGCGGAAAGTGCAGACTTAATTAATTTAATGCGTGCCAGTTTAAGAGATTATGTTGCAGCATACAATACATTAACTTCCCTGAAGAAAACAGAAGATAGCATGGCTCAATCAGGAGGCTCACTTGATTCAACCGTTGTTACTGCTACTGTAAATTCAGCAGAAGTATTTGCAGCTTTTGAATTACAATCTAAAGAATTCCAAAATGTTCAAATGGATTTTGAAAGTTATATGGAACGTCTTAAAGAGGATATTGATGTTAAAGCAGGTAAATTTGAGCATATTGATTATTATGATGCTTTACTGAGAGATGGTAATTCAAAAGATATTGCAGTTGCAAGTAGCGAAGTACATGAGCTTGATGAAAGAAGGAAACCTTTAATAACAGTAAATCCATTGTTTGCCAAAACTTCTGAAATGCCTCCAAAGCCAAATATTGAAGACATTACTTATGATCACATCTCATTAAATTTACCAAGTATCGCAAAGAACACATTGAGAGAACTTGACGAAGATTTAGTTTCCGAACCAACCAATGTTGAGGAAATTGAAAGTAATGATAATTCTTCCAACATTGAAAATGTAGTTGATAACAACATTGCCAATTTGAGTTCTGATGAAGAAACTGTAATTGCAAATGAAGAAGAAGTATCCGATGATGTAAATAGTGAAGATAATTTGGAAGCAGATGAAGAGGAAAGTGATGAAGAGGAAAGTGATGAAGAGGAAAGTGATGAAGATTCGGAAACAGATAATATAGAATACACAGAAGAGGAACTTGAACAATTATCAGATTCTGAAATAGTAGAAATTATGAATGAATGGGACATTGAACCAATGGAAGAATTTGACAGAGATGAAGCCATATCAGCAATACTCGAAGCACAAGAAAATGCTGACGAGGATGAAGACGATAATAAAACAAATAATTAAACTCATTTAATATTTAAAATTATGGCAACATTTAATTATACGGTAGATACAAAGCCAATGGCAGAAGAAATCAAAAGCGTTTCACGTCATGTGAACGTTACGACTGGCGCTGTTGTGGCTATGCAAGCAGCTGTTATTTTCGCAGAAGAAAAAGCAGCCGATCATGTTTGCAATAATGTGAATAAAGGGTTTTATTCACTAATACGCTCCCAAATATCGCAGAAGATGGCTAAACTGCAAAGCGATGTTGATTCTCACTTAATGCAACTAGTTCAGCAAAAAAATGCTTTATTAAGCATTAAAAACAGAATGCAACGTGATTACAATATGATTGCAGGGCGTTATGGTAAACTTTTTAATGGTCTTAATGCAAATCTAAAGCAAAGAGTTTTTGAGTTAGACAAGCCTACAATTGATTTTGCAATTAAAGAAGTTGATAAAGTTTCTAATAGAACTAAATATTTGACTGCAACAATACCAATAACGCAGTTGGAATCGATTTCATTAAGTCAGAGAATCGTTGCTTCAAATATTAAACACAAAGGGCTAAATGTAATCAAGTCCATGAGAAGTTTTCTTTTTGAGATGAATACTCAGAAAAAACTTACAGACCAAATCCTTATTAATGACAAAAAATATACGGAAACGGCTACAATTTTTATACCTATTGTAATTTTTGAATGCAACAGAGATAAAACTGATAGCAAGAATGTAGAAATAACTATTTCTGATGTAGAGCTTGATAATTTATCTAAATCAGCCATTCAGAATACTGCTTATGCTGAAATTAATCGGGTTGAATGGTCGCAAAAAACTATACCAAATTCTGAAATAAAAAGTGAATTTAGTAAACTAATTTCTTCATCCGCTAAATCTCAAAGAGTAAAAGATTTGGCTATTAAGTTGTTTCATTCTAATAATTTCCAAACCAATTAAATGATAAAGATATGAGTTATACTAGAAATTATAGAGAAAGGATAGCTGTAAATTATTCAGGTTCTGTTAGCTATAGGTATCCAGCTTCTCAAAATGGTGGGTCAGGAACGGCTCATTATAGTGGGACAGAATATGAAGAAGTAGATGTAAATATCAATGTGGACACTAATCCTTTTGATAATAGTGTCGAAAATTGCAATAGAAATGTCAACATGCTTACAGGAGCTGTTGTAGCTACTGAAGCTGCTCAGATTGTATCAATTGATAAAAACTCTAAAAAGGTAGCAAGTACAATCATTTCAGGTTTTTTTGGATATATCCGTTCTGAAATTAGTCAGCAAGTGGCTGAACTATCACAGAATATTGATGCTCAATTAATGCACCTGAAAGAATTATCTCAATCATGCCTTTCCAAGAAGAAACAGATGGAAGGAGACTTTAAAAGGATTTCTAGTCGCTATGTTAAAATTTTTGATGATTTAAATAATGAATTATCAAATCGGGTTCATGAATTAGACAAACCAACTTTTGTTTTTAAAAAAGAAACTGATGCTCAAAACAAAAGAACTTCTGAAAATGACATGGTAAATACTGTGGCTATTCTAGGTGGTGAATGTGGAAATTTGCATACAAAAATTAGCACTTCAATTGCAAAGAAAAGAGCTTTAGATACGTTGAATCAAGCAAAAGTATTTTTGTGGCAACAGAAAAAGTTAAACAATACTATTCAGCAATGTATGTTGAATGAAAATACCGATAATCAAAAATTTTCACCCGTTTGTTTCATTGAAACAAATAACGAAAAAAGTCAGATTGGTAAGAATTTGTTTACCCCTACATTTTTAACTTCATTGCAAGAAAATAGTAAGAAAAGTGAAATAATTTCACAGTTCGCAGAAACTTCAAATTCGTGGATTGCTATTCCTAAGGATTATAATGACAACTTAATTTTGTATTTTAACTCTGAGTTAAATAAGTATTATTCTTCCTCTGACCTAAATGCTGAAAGAGTAAAAGAGATGATTCAAAAAATAGCCAATATTGGCCTAATTAAAGTAATTAATTTTCAAACCATTTAAAACTTAAAAATATGAATGAATTAAAAGAACTTCGATTTAACGAGACTAATATCCAACTTAAAGATAATTTGGTGAAAGGCTCAATATTACCTGAAAAAATATCTGAATTAGGTAGAACCATTACAGTCCAAGGAAATTCTGTTATTGAAGGTGCGGTTTATGCTCATAAACTTGAAATCCAACAAGGTGATTCGGAAATTAGAGGTGCTGTGTTTACTCAACTAGAATTATATGTAAATAGTGAAGCAACAGGCAATATTTCTTTTAAAAAGAGTGTTGGTTCTGCTAACGCCATAGTTTCTAGAGCACCAAAATGTAATATTATGTTTTATTCAGATATAAATGCTAAAAGTGTTACACTTTATAATGCATTTGTGGCAGGAAGTATTTACGCTGATGAAATAATTCTACAAAATTGTGTTGTAATTGGAGGTGTATTTGCAACCCAAAATATTGATATTACAAATTCAATTGTTGGAACTTTT
>CAMATR010000207.1 GCA_945861175.1 Chitinophaga pinensis
TTCTATGAAACGTAAAGTTTTGCGGGGTGGTTCTTGGAAAGATGTGGGTTATTATTTAATGAATGCAACACGCACATTTGAATACCAAGATACCGCTAAATCATATATTGGCTATAGAAATGTAATGACACACTTAGGTCGAGGTGGAAGAGACTTTACGACTGAAGGAGGCGAAGAAATTCAAAACGATATCCAACTTCGCTAAGAATAAAAAAAGCTTAAACTATATTTTTTAAAATCTAAAACAAAAAACTATGAAACCAGGTAGTAAAGGATGGAAGTTATTTATGTCAAAGTTGTACGGATTTGGTGCAGCAGTTGTAATTATCGGTGCAATGTTTAAAATTCAGCACTGGCCAGGAGCCTCTCCAATGCTCGTTCTTGGTTTATCTACTGAAGCGTTAATTTTTATTTTCTCTTCGTTTGAGCCGCTTCACGAAGAGCCACATTGGGAGCTAGTTTACCCCGAATTGGCTATCGGTCATTCAGACGAGTTAGATCATGATCATCACCCTGAGAAGAAAAGTGAATCCATTACCGAAGAATTAGATAAAATGTTGGCTGAAGCTAATATTGAAAAAGAGTTGCTCGAACGTTTAGGAGATGGAATGAGAGTATTAGGAGAAAATGCATCTCAAATGAATACAGTAGCTGGTGCTGCCGTTGCGACTGATTCATATGTCAATAGCTTACAGACTGCGTCAGATAAAGTTTCAGCCTTGTCTGAAGCATATGAGAGAGCATCGGTTTCAATTTCCGACATGACTGTACAAGCTACTGAAGGAGAGTCTTTTGGAGAGCAAATGCAAAAAGTGACCACGAACTTATCGGCGCTTAACAATGTTTACGAACTTCAGTTGAAGGGTTCTACCGCTCATCTGGAATCAACCGAAAAGTTCCAATCACAAGTAACTGATATGATGGCCAACCTTTCAGCCTCTGTTGAAGATACCCGACTTTACAAAGAAAATATGGCTTTGTTGTCTAGGAACTTGACAGATTTGAACAACGTATATGGTAATATGTTGAAAGCTATGACAATTACAAAAGGTTAATTGTTACTTTTTGAAATTTGAACATTAATTTATTGAAAACCAATAAATATTAATTAATCATGGGAGGAGGAAAGGAATCACCAAGGCAGAAGATGATCGGTATGATGTACTTAGTACTGACCGCACTACTTGCATTAAATGTATCTAAATCAATTCTAGATGCCTTTGTAGCTATCGAAGAAAATATTCAGGTTTCTAATGAGAATGAGTATACTCGAGGCGAAGAAAAGAAATCATCATTAGCTGAAGTTGCTCAGGACCAATCTGTTAAAGATTTAGCTATAAAGGCTGCCAAGTTATTAAAAACTGTAGATGAAATTGATAAAATGACAGCTGTTCGCATTAAACTGATCGATGATATTAAGATGGAAATTCTCGAAACAGTTGGTGAGGATATCAAAACTATTGGAACAGAAGAAAGTATTATTTTCAAAGAATACAGTACGAAAGATCCTTTGAAACCAATAAGAATGCATTTGTCTCATGTGCAAAATATGGATAAATATGATGAACCGATGCACATAATTATAGGTGAAGAAATTACTAATCCAACAGGGAAAGGTATTGACTTGTGGAAATCATACAATGGATTTAGAAAGGATTTGACTGAAAAAATAGCAAGTTCATTTATAGTTGAACCGGGAGTGCCTAAATTTTTCTTTAAAGCACCTGAGATTAACGATTACAAGGATATGTCAGATTTGTCTCAGAAAGTAGACAAAGCAATTAAAGCATCAAAGGTGAATGTGGATGACCAGGAGGCCATAAAAAAAATATATATTGGTTTAACTAAACAAGAGCGACACGAAGTGCATGAGGTTTCAAATGTTCATTGGATTGGTAAAACTTTTGACCACACTCCGGTAGTTGCAGCTTTAGCTTCCTTATCTGCAATGCAGAAAGAAATTTTAACTGCAAGAGCTGATGCTGTGGCATTAATTAGAGGTAGAGTTGGTGGTGGTGAATATTCTTTCAACAAGATTCTAGCTTTAGCTTATGGACCTGAAGTAGCTAATGCCGGAGATGAGTTGACGGTGGAAGTAATGATGGCGGCATTCGATTCAGATAAACAACCTGAGGTAACAGTTCAAGGAGCAAAAGTTAGTGAAATAAGAGATGGTAGGGGTATAATTACAACGAAAGCTTCTTCTGGTCCTGAAATGTCTTTGAAAGGAACAATAACTGTTCGAAACAAATCAGGTATTGGAAAAACCTTGCCTTGGGAGAAAAAGATTACAATAATGAAACCTATGGGTACTGTGGCTCTTCCTGACATGCGGGTTCTTTACCGCGGTTATGATAATTCAGTTGAAGCAATAGCATCAGGTTACGATCAAACAGCCGTTTCTGGAAATGGTGTTACCTTGAAAAAGTCAGGTAATCTTTATATAGGAACACCTGGTGGTGGCAAGACATGTACGATTACTGTTTCGGGTAAAAGTTCAATTACTAACAAAAGTGTGAACCTAGGTACTTTTGAATTCCAAATTCAACCAATGCCAAAAGCTGAAATTTTCTGGGGAGCTTATGCGGATGGTGATGAAGCATCTTCTCGCACGGCAAAAATGTTGTATGCAAAGTACGGACCTGGTATTCCTTTAACAAAAGCGAAGTTCCAAGTTCAAAAATGGATATTATCTGTTTCTGGATCTGGAAAAACTTTCAGTGGAACAGGTAACACTTTGAGTGCAGATGCGTTAAAGATTTTAGCAGTCGCTCCTAAAGGTTCAATGGCTACCTTCTCTTGTATTTATGCAGGTACAGGTACCGGTGGTAAACCTTCGACTGCTGCGATTAAATTGTAAATGGGGAGATTGGTTGGTTAATGATGACTAATATTAAATCGAATAAAATGAAAAACTTCTTTGTATGCGTGGTTATGTTCGCAAGCTTTAGCGGAGTGCACGCCCAGTTTGAAGAAATCAATGGAGGACCAGTAAATGTTCCTTCTGAAGGTGTTGTGGATGGAGTTTATATTCAGGAGCACATTCCAACAAAAAGACTCATACCATACGATTATGTTCGTGAAGCTGACGTGATTTATAGTAGAAGGGTATGGAGTTTTATTGATCTTCGTGAAAAAATGAATCACCCACTATATTTTCCTTTGGATAGTTATCAAGATACAGTTTGGGTGAAAAATGCATCAAGATGGAGTCTGTGGACAGTAATTAAACACCATGTTTTAAATGGTGATCTAACTGTTTTTGAACCTAGAAATCCTGCTGATTTCTTCGAGGTGATGCCTCCTGATGGAGATGCATTTAAATATCCACTCCGTCCTCAACCAGGTATGAATTACATTACAGATAAAATTTATCGAGATGCAGTTGATGGTTATTTGAATGTTTTAGGTGATAAAACTTTTGAAGCAGTAGCTTCAAAATTGACAGGAGAAGATTCTGTAGTAGTTGATCCATTCTCGGGAATGGAAACGACCGTGACTGAAGAGATTCAGAAAAAAGCGCGCATACTGTCGGAACATATTGTACAATATCGTTTGAAAGAAGATTGGTTCTTTGATAAAGAAAGGTCTCAATTGGATGTGCGTATTTTAGGAATTGCTCCTGTAATTTATGAAGGAGGAGCTGTTGATGGATATGCTGGTTCTAAAGAGGGCGGTAAATACAAGATCTTGTTTTGGCTATATTTCCCTCATTGTCGTTTTGTATTTAATAACTATTTTGTTTACAACGATGCGAACGATGCTCAATGGATGAGTTTTGATGATTTATTTTGGAAGCGAAGATTTTCAAGTATTATGTACAAGGAATCTAATGTTTATGATAGAAAAATTGAAAGTTATAGAACAGGTGTAGATGCTTTGTGGGAATCTGAAAAAATAAAGGAGGAAATAAGAACTATCGAACATGATGTTTGGAGTTTCTAAAATTTGGCCCCGCTTTTAGCGGGGCTTTTTTTTGACTATATGTTTTATGATAGTTAACAAGCTTTAATTTTGTTTTATGCTTAATTTGGAACAGGTGGGTGTTTTCCTTCCACAAGGTTATTTATTTCAGAATGTTAGTCTGCAAATTAATAAAGGTGATAAGGTTGGATTAGTTGGTAAAAATGGTGCAGGGAAGTCAACTTTACTAAAATTAATCTACGGACAAGATCGTCCTACTGAAGGTCGTATACATAAACCTAAAGATTGTACAGTAGGATTTCTTTCACAGGATATTAAATTGGATACTGATCAATCAGTTTTTAATTACATCTTTTTATCTAATGAATCATTGACATTCTTAAGAGAAAGGATTGAAGCCATAAATTTAGCCCTAACTGAACGGGATGATTATGAGTCTGATTTTTATTTAACATTATTGGATGAGCTCAATGATATGAATCATCGTTTTCAAGTCTTGGATGGTTATCATTGGGAAGAAAAAATAAATTCTGTTTTATCTGGTTTAGGTTTCAATCCTCAAGAAGTGTTAAATCCAATAAATACATTTTCAGGGGGTTGGAAGATGAGGGCCGAGTTAGCGAGAATACTTGTGAATAATCCAGATATTATAAT
>CAMATR010000208.1 GCA_945861175.1 Chitinophaga pinensis
AGCACAGATTGAAAATTATCACCATAACCTAAACCAGAACAAATCCCTGAAGCAAGGGCATAAACATTTTTTAGTACGGCTGATAATTCGGTTCCAAAAAGATCATCTGATACAGTTGTTTTTATATACCTGCAGCTTAACATCTCTGCCATTTCCTCTGCTACCTTGTCCGAGTGTCCAGCAATAGTTAGATAAGATAGTCGTTCTAAAGCTACTTCTTCAGCATGACATGGGCCACAAATGATGCCTATATTGTCATAGGGCGTGCCAAATGTTTTATGAATGAATCTTGCAGGAATAGCATTGTATTCGGGAATTATTCCTTTTACCGCAGAGAAGACAATTTTATCTTTCAACAACTCTACAGGAAAATTTTCGAAAATTTGATTTAGAAATGCAGATGGAGTTGCAATAATTACAATATCTGCAGGGATTATAATCTCCTGTAAATCAGTACTTACATTAATTTTATTGAGGTCAAATTCTACAGATTGCAAATAATTAGGGTTGTGTCTGTATTTAAGAATATGGGCTACTGCTACTTCACTCCTCATCCACCAATTAATTGATGAAAGATTGTTACATAAGATTTTAACAAGAGCAGTCGCCCAACTACCACCTCCTATGACTGCTATCTTTCTTTCTGGGTTCATACAAATGAGAAAGTAAAAGTATCAAAATATTTCCGATGTTATGTTGCTCTTCCTTTGTTATCGATATCCAATAGATGCATAGTTTTCTTCCAAACAGCATTTGAACAAAATAAAAGTTGACTTGGATTAATTTTTTTTCAGCAGAATATTCATTTTATAATGATGCGGGTTTGTAATTGGAAAAAGTGTAACGCGCAATGCTGTTAAGTTATAATACGTTATCTCATTGAAATTGATAGGATTAATAATTAATATTGCCCCATTACAATTAGAAATTATCGTTAGAAAGAAACTTAAACAGATTATTTTGCTTTAAAAAACAAACTGTTTTTATTGCGTTAGTTTTTCCTACCATCGCATAGATTAATTAATTTTGCGCAGCATTGTTTCTAAACTATTTTTTGAAAACATTAAAATTCATGAGTAATTACAATGTAATTATTGTTGCATTGTGCATTTACAACTTTGAAATACAATCAATTCATGAATCATATTAAGCAATGAGCGCATTTAAAGGTAAGGTAGCCATTATTACAGGTTCGAGCAGAGGAATAGGAAAGTCAATAGCCTTAAAATTAGCAAAAGAAGGATTTCATATAATTTTAAATGGAAGGAATCAAGATCGATTAGATAAAGCAAAATTGGAAATTGAAAAAGTAAACTTAAATGTTTGCTGTTTTTGTTGTGATGTTTCAGATGAAGAGGAGTCTAAAAAATTGATTGACTTTGCAATAACTCAATATGGTAGATTAGATATTTTAATTAATAATGTAGGGGTATCAAATAGAGGAACTATTTTAGAAAGTAAACCAGAGGTTTATAAAAGGGTCTTTGAGAGTAATTTTTTTGGCAGTGTTTATCCTACTATTTTTGCTTTACCAGATATTAAAAAGCAGAAAGGAAGCATTGTCTTTATTTCAAGTGTAGCTGGCATAAGAGGCCTTCCTTCCCTTGGAGCATATTGTTCTTCGAAAATGGCAATTCGAGCAATTGCTGAATCTATTCGCATTGAAGAACATGATTCCGGAATACATGTTGGGCTTATTTATGTTGGCAGGACGGAAATTGAACATAATAAAGAATCGATAGCGTCAGATGGTGCAACTGTTGTTTTAGAGGATAGGTCAAGCAAGTTTATTCAATCGACCGCATATGTGGCGAACAAAGTGTTTTTAAACATAAAGAGGAGAAAATTTGTGTCGACACTTTCAAATATTGGGAAAATCAATTTGATATTGCAGTCCAGATTCCCAATGCTAGTTGAAAAAATTATCATCCGCTCGAGCAAAAAATTTAAAAACGGATTAAAATAGGCTCATGAAGATAGGGGAAGATTATGATAAAATTGAGTTTGAAATGTTTGGGTTAGATCTTTTAGAACCAAACGCTTTGATTGGGGACTTCATTCTTTTACTTATTGCTATTTATTTAGGCTTAAAAGTAAATAAATTAAATTCTTCAATGCCGTTTTTTAGAGGTTGGGTTTTATTCTTTTTTACATTAGGAATTAGCCTTTTTTTAGGAGGATTAGGGCATTGTCTGTTTCTCTATTTTGGGGCTCCAGGAAGATATGCCGGCTGGTTGGGCTCTATAATATCGGTTATGTTTCTTGAGCATGCGATTTTTTCTCTTTATTCTAATCAAGAAAAAGCAAAGAGATTAAAATTACTATCCACAATAAAAATGTTCTTGGCAATAATTGCGGAAATAATTATTTTTTCGAAATTAAATCTAAATGAAATGCAGCAGAGAGGACTTTGGGTACCCATGATAAGTTCTTCAATTGGCTTTATTTATTGTTTGGGTTTTCTTGCAAATAACTATAAAAAAAAAATTACGGAGAGCTTCAAATTTTTAGAGATTAGTTTGCTTTTTATGATTCCTGCAGCTCTAGTTCAAGCGATGAAAATTAGTATATACCCATGGTTCGATCGCAACGATATTAGCCATTGTTTTTTGGTAATTACTTTATTTATGTATTGGAAAGCAATAGAAGGTTATCATAATTTTCTTGGACAAGATTTGATTTACCAAAACAAAAAGTAAAGAGGCCTGATTTTGTCTGTGAATTATCTTTAAAATAAAGAAGATTTTTATTTGTATTACAAATACTTTTCTTCCACTTTTTTATATACTAATTTGATTTTCATGTTCTTTACTATTACTCTGTGATTCTATTTAGCTAATTGTAATCGAAAGTTGGTTGAATTGATTCAGGGAGATTTCAATATGGCGAATGAAACCATTGGTTATCGGATGAACTGCATATCAGCATAAGAGATGGCTTTACGCATTGTTAAAAAGTTGAATTTCAGCAAATACGTCACATCCAATTACTGTTGAACGAACTTATCATAAAAAATAGCGAGAGTGATTAGAGGGTTTTTATCAATTCTACCCTGAAAGTAGTGCCCTTGTCTATTTCAGAGCGGAAGTAGATTGCTCCACGATGGTTCTCTATGATTTGCTTTATCATGGCCAAACCTATACCTGAACCTGTTGATTTGGTAGTGAAATAGGGCACAAAGATTCGGTCTCTTTCATTTTCGGGAATTCCGACTCCATTGTCAGAGATTTCAATAATCCATTGATTTTTTGTTTCCGAGAGCACTATGCAAATGAGACCTGCTTTATCTGTTGGGATTGATTGTATTGCATTTTTAATAAGATTATTGAAAACACGAATCATTTGGTCTCTGTCTGCGTTTATTTCAACTCTGTTAAGCGATGTATTCACTTCCAAAATACATCCTGATTCTTCTCGAAAAACTTCAACAACATTTTCTATAAGTGGAAGCAAATCAAAATTAGACTCCTGCGGGAGTGGCATTTTAGCAAAGTTCGAGAATTCATTGGCGATCAACGAAAGAGCATCAATCTGCTCGATAATCGATGCGGTTACTTTTTTAAGCTTTTCAACTGAGCCTGGATCAGTTGGATCGAAAACTCGTATCATTTGTTGAACACTCAATTTCATGGGTGTTAACGGATTTTTTATTTCATGAGCAACTTGCTTTGCCATTTCTCTCCAAGCACTTTCTCGCTCACTTTTAGCTAATTGTCCCGCTGTGAATACGAGTTCCTGAAGTTTAGAATTATAGGCTTTTACAAGCGCGCCAATTTCGTCCTCTTTTTCATAAATAATCGGAGCATTTTCCTTTCCAAATTGTAATTTTGTAAAATTATCTTGTATTATTCGCAATGGTGAGGTGAGCCAATTAGAGATTAAAAGGGCTACAATAATAGATAAGACAAGCAGAAAAATGAAAACATTTATAATAGATACAAGAAATTGTTGAACTTGGTCTTCAAATTCTTGTTGTTGACCAAAATGTTGTAAGTTGAGGAACCCAATTAATTGTTTATTCTGATTGAAATAAGGCAAATAGGCTGAAGCGTATGACAATTCACCAATGTTTTCGTCTTGAATAAAGCGGCTATTTTTCTCCACTTTGAATGCATAAATTGCCTCAGGATTCATTTGCTCACTAATCAAACCGATGTTAAATAATTTTGACCGAGACGTGGCAATTAAAAAACCTTGTTCATCGTACAAGTTAATGTCCGTTTTAAAAACTTTAGAAAGTTTTTTCAATACAGTTTGAAGAAAATTCCCATTCTCCTCGATGGAAAGATGCTTTCTATTGCCTATTTTCCCCTTTAATTCGAGTTCAATAGAGCTCAACTTATCTGTAATGACATTATTTGAAAATTGATTGTATTGATTACGCACGAAAAGGCCACTTCCCCAGCCAAAAGCCAAAAGAGAGAGGAAGATAAGACTAATTAAAATGACCTGAATCTTTATCGCAAGACTTATTGTTTTTCTAAAAACAGGACCGTAGTGAAATCTAAAAAATCGCGGTAATAAGAAAACGCCAAAAAAGATAAATAGGTATGAAAATGACG
>CAMATR010000209.1 GCA_945861175.1 Chitinophaga pinensis
GAATATGTGATTGAGTATTTCAAAGATCTCAAGAAAAGATTTGGCGCTGGAAAAGAGCGTAAAACTGAAATAAAAGTTTTTGACACAATCAGTGCAACGAAGGTGATAATTGCCAACAGAAAACTTTATGTGGATTATGAAGAAGGATTTATCGGCTATGGATTAAAGAAATCTGAGCCAATAAATGATTGCTCTGAAATTGATGACATAATAATTTTCTTTTCTACAGGGAAAATGATGGTCACCAAAGTGTCTGACAAGAAGTTTGTGGGTAAGGATATTGTCCATGCGGATGTATGGAAAAAAGGGGATAAAAGAACTATTTACCATCTGATTTATCAAGATGGAACAGGCGGTTCAGCTATGATGAAGCGGTTTTATGTAAATTCAATTACCAGAGATACGGAATACGATTTAACAAGAGGGATAAAAGGTTCTAAAATGCTTTATTTTTCTGTTCATCCAAACGGCGAAAGAGAAGTGGTTAGTATATTGTTAAGGCCTCGGCCACATTTAAAACGATTGCGCTTTGATCTTGATTTAGGCGATTTAATAATTAAGGGAAGACAATCAGCAGGTAATAGAGTATCAAAAGAAATAATTCAGAAAATCACCCAAAAAGAAGTTGGTGGGTCAACGCTTGCTGCTCGCAAAATTTGGTTTGATACAGTTGTGGGTCGATTGAATGATGAGGGCAGAGGAAAATTCTTGGGTTCTTTCAAAGGAGAAGATAGAATTTTGACAATTTACAAGACAGGAGAATACCGCTTAAGTAATTTTGATCTTTCAAATCACTTTGATGAAGAAATGATGCATATTGAGAAATGGCACCCGCATAGAGCTTTGTCAACCGTATATTATGATGCTGAAAAGGATTTGTATTTTGTCAAAAGGTTCTTGTGCGAAGTGACTTCAGATAAAAAAGTTTCTTTCATCAGTGAGGCAGAAGGTTCTCGTATGGATGTCGTTTCAACTGCATACAGGCCAATTATTAAAATTATTTACAATAAGCTTTTGAGGGAAACAAAAAATTTACCTGATAATGAGTTACAAGTAGCTGACTTTATTGATGTAAAAGGAATGAAAGCTCAAGGTAATCAATTGACAAAGCTTAAAGTGAAGGAGATCGTATTAACCCATGCTATAGAAGGTGAAGATCCTTGGCCAGAAGATACAATCATTGAAGAACCTGAAATAGAAACAGGCGAGGATACAGAGGCTAATGACCAAGAAATCATAGGTGAAGGGTCCACAATAGAGTGGGATATTACCAAAAATGATGAAGACGATGACCAAATGGCAATATTTTAAACAATTTATAAAATGAAAAACTATTTAAATACTGTAATTATCGCTTTAGCTGTTATTATTTCAGGTTACCTCTTGGCTAAAGGGTATAAGGATCGATCTAAAGCCTCGCATTCAATTAGTGTGACGGGGTCAGGAGAAGAGAATTTTGTAAGTGATCTCATTGTCTGGAGAGCAACATTTTCAAAGAAAAATCTTGAATTAAAGCAGGCCTATGCTGAATTAAACAGCAACCAGAAAGAAATCAAAAATTACTTGATTGCAAAAGGTGTAAAAACCGAGGAAATCATTTTTGAAGCTGTTGATATTCAGAAAGATTTTTATTACGATTATGATCAAAATGGCGTTTTGAGAAACACCATTTTTAGCGGTTACAATTTGACACAGAGTTTGAAGGTTCAATCTAAAAATGTCGATTTGATAGAAAATATTTCTAGAGAGGTGACAGAATTAATTGATGCCGGTGTAGAGTTAAGTTCATTTGCTCCCGAGTATTATTATACAAAATTGGCTCAGCTAAAGATTAAAATGATTGAGTCTGCCTCAAAAGATGCTAAAAATAGAGCTGAGAAAATAGCCTTAAATGCCGGAGGGGATATAGGTAATTTAAAAAGTGCCGAAATGGGTGTCTTTCAAATTACAGGAGAAAATTCATCAGAGGATTATACTTGGGGAGGGAATTTTAATACCAGTTCAAAAAAGAAAACTGCTAATATTACCATTCGTCTGAAATATGATATCGATTGATTTTTTTTAATTTCAGATTTCTAGTTTACCTTTGCAAAAGAATGGATGATTTCTCTCCTAGCTGAAAATGAGGAAAGGATGGTTGCTCTCCGAGACGAGCGACATTCAAATTCAATAAATTTAATATGAATGCAACAATGGAGAAATTGACATCAGATCAGATGATGCAATTGGAAGACAAGCATGGAGCTCACAATTATCATCCGCTTCCTGTAGTATTAGCAAAAGGAGAAGGGGTATATGTTTGGGATGTAGAAGGAAGACGCTATTACGATTTTCTTTCAGCTTATTCTGCAGTAAATCAAGGGCATTGTCACCCAAAAATAATTGCTGCATTGACAGAGCAAGCCCAAACCTTGACACTTACATCGAGAGCGTTTTACAATGATGCCCTTGGTGAATATGAAAAATATATTACCAATTATTTCGGTTTTGATAAGGTGCTTCCAATGAATACCGGAGCAGAAGCAGTGGAAACGGCAATTAAGTTGTGCCGAAAATGGGCTTATGAGAAAAAAGGGATCCATGAAAATGATGCTAAAATCATTGTATGTGATGGAAATTTTCATGGAAGAACTACAACCATTATTTCCTTTTCAAATGATCCCGATTCAAATATAAATTTTGGGCCATATACTCCTGGTTTTATTCGTATTCCATACAATGATATCGAGGCTCTTGAAAATGCCTTGCGGTCTGAAAATATTGCAGGTTTCTTGGTCGAGCCAATTCAAGGTGAGGCGGGAGTTTATGTTCCGAATGAAAATTATTTAGCGAATGCAAGAGCATTGTGCACTGAATACAATGTTCTTTTTATTGCAGATGAAGTTCAAACTGGAATTGCCAGAACAGGAAGCCTCTTGGCTGTTTGTGGAAATTGCACTTGTGAAAATAAGTGCGAGAAACAAGCAACTTATTCTCAGCCAGACATTTTGATTTTGGGTAAAGCCCTTTCTGGGGGAGTATATCCAGTATCTGCAGTTTTAGCCAACGATGATGTGATGATGGTAATTAAACCTGGTCAGCATGGGTCTACATTTGGAGGCAATCCAATTGCAGCTAAGGTCGCTGTTGCTGCTTTGGAGGTCGTGTCGGAAGAGCAATTAGCTCTAAATGCACGTAATTTGGGTGAATTATTTAGAAGAGAAATGCAACGAATCGTTGATTCTTATGAATTAATTTCTTTGGTGCGAGGTAAAGGCTTACTGAATGCTATTATTGTAAATGATACACCTGATAGTAAAACGGCCTGGAACTTGTGTGTACAAATGAAAGAAAATGGCTTACTCGCCAAACCAACACATGGAAATATCATTCGCTTTGCGCCACCTTTGGTAATGAATGCAGAGCAACTAATGGAATGCATTTATATAATTGAAAAGACGATTCGCGATTTCAAATAAATCCAGTCGTACTATTTTTTTTAAGACCCGCTTCATTGTTGAACGGGTCTTTTTTTTAACTTTAATTTGAAAATCAATGTATAGAGCGAAGCGTTGTATCCGTTTCGATGGTTTGGCACAAATCAATTATCGATAAATTTCAGGTTACTTCTTTCAAGAATTCGGCAAGTCAGCAGTATTAGTTATTCCTATTATTGATAACTTTTGGGGATTTAAAATTGAAATAACACGCTACTTTTCTCTTTGCGGTAATCATTAGAAATTGGAGAGTTTTTTCCTTATATTTGTTAATGACATTTTAGATTATGCTATTCAAAAATTTTTTTTCCGAAAAAAGTATGCTACTAAAGGTCTTTCCTCTCGCTTTTCTATTTCTTATAACAATCCAGAGTTGTAGAAAGGATGAGGTTATAGAGCCAATTCCTAATGCACCCATAGGAGTCTCAGTTGTAACAGTTGACTTGACTCAGGTTCCCTACTCAAAACTTTCTGAATATGGATTTTTTAAAAGTCCAATGAAAAATCAAATTCCTGCTGATGGCGTTCTTCCATATAATCTTGCTAGCTCACTTTTTACGGACTATGCATTGAAAGAGAGGTTTGTTTGGATGCCCGAGGGTGTTAAAGCCTCTTATAATGGAGACCACGAAATCCTTGTGTTTCCGATAGGTTCTGTTCTGATAAAAAACTTTTATTACAATAACGTTCAGCCCCATGGAGAAACACGAATTATAGAAACGCGAATCATGATTCGAAAAAATAGCGGTTGGATCTTCGCTGAATATGTATGGAATGAAGAACAAACTGAAGCTTTTCTTGATATGGAAGGAAGTTATAAAAGTCTTTCTTGGGAACAAGGAGGTGAAATTAAATCATCCAATTACAGAATTCCATCTGAAACAGAATGTATGATTTGTCATAAAGACAATGGGCAGCCCATACCAATTGGAACAAAACCTCAAAATATTAATTTTGATTATGTATTCTCTGATGGTACTTCCAATCAACTTTTGAAGTGGATTTCTCATGGTTATTTAGAAAATAATCTTCCATCTTCAATAGTATCTTCAATAGATTATACGGATGAAAGTTATCCTT
>CAMATR010000210.1 GCA_945861175.1 Chitinophaga pinensis
CAACTGTAGGGTCAAATACACCTGTTAAAGCGTTTACACCTGTACCACTCCATGTACCACCTGCAGTTGCTGCAGTTAGTGTAATTGGAGAATCGCTTTGACAAAGTTCTTCCGGGATACAAACGGTAGCGTCGCAGCATGTTGATGTCAATGGTAAACATGCTCCAGCGGCAGAAAAAGATTGAATTCCCCCAGATCTTGAAGCTGAATTATAGTCACCTGTACCTCCAACAGCAATTACGTCACCCGCAGTGCTTACAACCACATCGTACACTTTAAATGATGTCGCATAACTTGCTTGTTGCACTAAACTTGAATTGAATTTATAAACCCCGTTTGTAGAACCTACATAAATATTTCCACAATTATCAATATCAATACCACTATTAGAAACAGATTTTGAACCAAAGAAATCATTGGTTAAAGTCCCACCTGGGATATTGACAGAACTAATGACGGCACCTGTGCTTAATGAGCGTTTTTGAAGCTGTGCGCCTGTGTTAACATAAAGCGCATTGGCATCTGCCTTAATAGCACAAATGCCGGAGTTGTCATACCGGAAATCCTCACATTTATATCCAAAATCTATTCCATTTGTAATTTTAAAAAGAGAACTGGACCCACTTGGACAAAGTGAAAAATTATCATTGATATAACCCAAAGAATCGTGAACAAGGAAATAATATTTTCCATTAGGACCAGCACTTATGGCTCGAACTTCTTGAAGATTCGGAGGTATCGTTGTCATTGGACCAACAGCCACAGATTCTTGTGCTGAAATATCTCCTGAATTAACGTCTACGTCATAGATTACTGCTTCTAATCCAAAAATTGGCCCTCCTGTTCCGCCGATAACCAATTTTGTTTGATCACAGTTGAATGAAATAGTCCAGAATTCTGCACTTGAAAAAATTCCACCAGGATTAGGGTTATCCCATACAACTGTACCTGCAGTATTTATTTTTTGAATTTGAGCAACTGAACCTGCGGTGACATAGGTATTTCCTAATAAATCTGTGGCCATCGTTCCCAACCAAACATTTGAAGTATCATAGGGAGTATTGTAAGTCCACTGCAGTGCACCAGCACTGTTGTACTTTAAAACTTGCATTGGCATGATTCCTCCAATAACATAAACATTTCCGCTTGCATCTCGATCAACTTCCCAAACACAATCCCAGTTCGTCGCAAAGGCAGGAGTTTGAGTCCAAGGGTCAATAACGATTGTTTTTGAAGCATCGTATTCTCCAAGATTGAAAGCTATCATTCTGCCAGATTGTTCAAATTTCGAGTCTATAATAACATCTGTTTTGCCTTCGTAAAATGTAATTGGTGCATGATCAATAATGTTTCCAAAGGAAGTTGGAATGTTTATTTCTCCATTGATTAATGAAATTTCCTTGTCAAACATCATTTGAATTTTTGATGCGTCAGCTCCAGGATGCAGAATAAGGGCATACTTCACACCGATTTCAGGATGAACAACGTATTCGATATCAATAGAAGGATAAATGTTTTTATAAACCAATTTTGAAAAACCTTTCGCATTGGAGAAGGCAACATTTTTTCCGTTTTTAGGATCCTTAACAGAATAGTTGTGATAATCAATGGTCTCATCCTGTCCTTCTAAATGGACATTTGATGAGGAATTGAACCAACTCATTCCTACCTCATCAGCTTTAAATTTGTATTTACCAATGAGTTTTTCATATTTTTTGTGGTTTTCAAAGCTGCCACCTAATTTTTTCCGCAGCTCATCTCTGTCAGATTTTGGAATTTTAATTGCTTCCAAAAATGAATAAGAAACTCCTTTGTCTCCAAAAAATATACGTGTACCACCAAAATCGATGGCATATCGAATCTTACCAGTTGTCGACGTTTCATTTTGGTCAAATTGACCAATGTTCTCCACAAAGGATTTACTTTTTGAATACTCCGCATTCCAACTTGCTGACTGATCAGCTTGAGCAATTAGTTGTGTGAGTGAAAGTGTAAATAGAAAAACTAGTTTTTTCATTTTAAAATCAATGGGTAAAGACTATTAAGAATACTAAAACAGTCAGTTAGTTTAAAAAAACAGATAACTTTTAAAATTTAGCTTAGTAAGCTGATCGCGAAATTAGAATAATAAAAATGGCTTTTCGGGGGTGCTACCCCCTCAAATATAATGGATCTAGATTATAACTTGTTAAATTTTAAACAAGTGATTTTCCTGTCATTTCAATGGGGGAAGCAATGCCCAATCTTCTTAAAATCGTTGGTGCGACATCAGCAAGAATGCCGTTTTGAAGCGTGAGTCCTGTTTCTCTACTAACTAAAATTAGGGGGACTGGATTTAAAGAATGCGCCGTATTGGGAGAGCCATCTGGATTTAACGCATAGTCAGCATTGCCATGATCAGCAATTACAAGAAATTCGTATCCGCAATCAAGTCCTTTTTCGACTACAGATTGTAAACAAGAATCAACTGTTTCAACTGCTTTAATAATGGCATCGTAAACACCAGTATGGCCCACCATATCAGGGTTGGCGAAGTTGAGGCAAATAAAATTTGGTGTTTCTTTCTGAATGTGTTCCATGATGCGGTCTCGAACTTCCAAAGCACTCATTTCAGGCTGTAGATCGTAGGTTGCAACTTTTGGTGAGTTTACAAGGATACGAGACTCTCCAATAAACGAATCTTCTCTTCCTCCACTGAAAAAGAAAGTTACATGAGGATATTTCTCAGTTTCGGCTATGCGGACCTGCGTCTTGTCTAATTTTGAAAGAACTTCACCCAATGTGTTCTTTAAATTGTCTTTTTCAAAAACCACATGCACATTTTTGAAGGTAGCATCGTAACTCGTCATAGTTACATAATGCAGATTCAACTTTTCCATTCCAAACGCTGGAAAATCTTTTTGACAAAGTGCAAGGCTAATTTCTCGGGGACGATCAGTTCTAAAATTAAAACAAATCACTACATCTTCATTTTCAATAACAACTCGAGAATCGTTCTCCTTTCTAATAGAAATAGGTTCTATAAATTCATCAGTAATATTGTTGCTATAAGATGCTTTGATACCATCTAACGCACAAGGAAAAACAGTTCCTTCGCCTTTGACAAGCAAATCATAAGCTTTTTTAACTCTCTCCCAACGATTGTCTCTATCCATTGCATAGTAGCGACCAATCACTGATACAATTTTCCCCGTTGTATTTTCTAATTCCGCTTCCAATTCACTAATAAACACCTCTGCACTTTTAGGGTCGCAATCACGACCATCTGTAAAGGCATGAATGAAGACATCTTCAAGGCCATTATTTTTTGCCATTTTACAGAGAGCATATATATGTTCTTGTGAACTGTGAACTCCACCTTTTGATACCAGCCCAATTAAATGTAGCTTCTTTTTCTCAGATTTAGCTTTATGAATAGCATTGAGTAATATCTTATTTTCAAAAAAATTACCCTCTCGAATTGATTTATTGATTCTTGTAAGTTCTTGATAGACAATTCGACCTGCACCAATATTGAGGTGGCCTACTTCAGAATTTCCCATTTGACCTTCTGGCAGCCCTACTTCTTCGCCGCTCGTCTTTAGAGTTGCGTTAGGATAATTTACCATTAGCGAATCCATACAAGGAGTATTGGCATTATAGATTGCATCGGATTTGGATTGGTCACCGATTCCCCAACCATCTAAAATGATTAATCCAAAATATTTTGTCATACCCTTAATGTTACTTCAAATTTTGCCCCTCCTCCTTGATTGTCTTTGAGAACAATAGTACCATTATGTAATCTTGTCAGCTCTGATACAATGTACAATCCTAGGCCGCTTCCTTTTTGTGCTCTCGTATCTTCGTTACCTGAACGATAAAATTTTTGAAAAATACTTGATTTTTCTGAGTTTGGAATTCCTCCTCCATTGTCACTGATTTGTATTGTTACTTCTTCGAGTGATGAAATTACATTCAATTGGATTTTCACTTGCGTTCCTCCGTATTTACTTGAATTTTCTATTAGGTTATCAAGAATTGTTTCAATAAAAAATTGATCTGCAGGAAAAATTAAATCCTGAGGAACTGAAGTGATAATAGTTACAGTGGGATTTCGTTTTTTAAACCTCTGAATAATTTCTTCAATTAGTACGGAGAGATTCAAATCATTTTTTATTGGTTTTAAGGCTTTGTTATCTAAACGAGATGCATTTAAAATATTATCAATCAATAATTCAAGTCGTTCATTTTCCTCAAGGGCTTTGCCAATAAGTTCATTTCGTTTTTGTTCATCAAAATTGTGCTTTTTAATAGTTTGAAGAAAAAGGCGAGTGGCTGCAAGCGGAGTTTTTAATTCATGAGTTACTGAAAGAAGAAAATTATTTTGATTCTTTGTAAGTTTCAGTTCTTTTTTAATTGAAGAGCGAATTTTAATTAAACCGATAATTAGCAAAACAAAGAAAACTAGCCCTTCCCCTAAAATCATCGTCACTCTCTTAGAGACAATAGAAGGTTCCCTTTTGAGTTCGCCAGTTAGTTCTATTAAGTGATATCCCCACCAAACAAAT
>CAMATR010000211.1 GCA_945861175.1 Chitinophaga pinensis
ATAATAGGCAACTGCTTCAGAAATACAGAAGTATTTCATTGCATCCGGCACTTCAAACCGAACTTCTTCGGCTATTCGAAAGAAATGATCGATAGCATTCTTTGAAGTCAAAATAATCGCTGAATGATCAGCTATATTGACTTTTTGCTGACGAAATTCTTGTGCTGTAATTCCTTCTACGTGAATAAACGGTCTGAAATCGATTTTCAGTTTGTATTTTTCAGCAAGATCGTAGTATGGCGACTTTTCTCCTTCAGGTTTAGGTTGCGATACCAGTATAGTTTTGATAGCCAACTTGATAATTATTTATAAATTATAACAAACTTTAAATGAAATTCCTAACTACATAATAGGCCCCAACGAATAGAGGTAGAATTTCGAGAGTGCAAAAATACAATATTAAATAATACCATCTTACACCTGAAGATAAAACGTTTATTGAATTTTTTAAAACCCGTGCGACTGTTTTCAAAGATATCATCCCCAAAAAGAGACTTAGAAAAAGCTTGTCTGTATTGGGGTTCATGATCCAGAAAAGAGCAATTATAGAAAACAACAATCCTGTAAATTGTGCTACCGTCAATGCATTTAGAACGGGAACATGCAACCTCTTCATTTCTCCACTAAGAATTCCCGCAAGATAAAGCCCTAGCGTTTCAATGCCAAATAATATGAGCGGTATTAAAAAACTTAAGAACATAGAAAGATCATCACGAACCAATAGAATCCGGTGAAAAAAAATAAAATTACACAAGGAGAAACTTATGAAATAATTAATCATTAACGCAAGTGAACTAAGAGAGCCGATTTTCATGTTTTCATTCAGGTAAACTTCAACTGAGGATGAATCGCGAAAAAAGACCTCTGCAACTGATTGAATCGCATTCGAATTATTGCTCCTACTAAGAGAAATAAGAAAAAAAGATAATGAGAGAATTCCAATAAGAAACATTGTGTAGGTTTCTTCACGCAAAGGCAGAACCTCTGGCAATTCAGCAATAATTCTAGTTTTTTCAAAAACTTGTAACAATGGAAGCATTAGGCTTTTTGTTAATTATTTATCACAAAGATACTATACCTGTTAAAGATTCTTTTAATCTCGGTAAAATATGTATAAATTTGCAGTAAAATTAACAAGAAATGAAAACTGACTTATACGTTCACCCCGATCATTACAATATGGATGATCTTTTATCAGAAGAACACAAATTGGTTCGAGATGCTGCCCGGGCCTGGGTAAAAAAGGAAGTTTCGCCCATTATTGATGAACATTACGAAAAGGCAACTTTCCCAATGCACTTGCTTGCAGGATTGGGCGAAATAGGTGCATTTGGACCATATATCCCTGAAGAATATGGGGGTCCAGGACTAGATCAAATTTCTTATGGATTGATTATGCAAGAACTTGAGCGATGTGACTCGGGATTGCGCTCAACGGCGTCAGTTCAGTCTTCTTTGGTTATGTATCCTATATGGAAATATGGCTCCGAAGAGCAAAAACAAAAATACTTGCCTAAACTAGCAACAGGAGAAATGATGGGTTGTTTTGGATTGACTGAGCCTGATCATGGCTCTAATCCGGGCGGTATGACCACCAATTTCAAAGATGCGGGTGACCATGTAATCTTAAACGGTGCCAAAATGTGGATTTCTAACGCGCCGTTTGCGCATGTTGCAGTTGTTTGGGCTAAGGATGAAGGAGGAAGAATTCATGGTGTTCTTGTGGAGAGAGGAATGGAAGGATTTTCAACTCCAGAAATGCATGGTAAATTATCCTTAAGGGCGTCATCTACAGGTGAATTAATTTTTGTTAATGTCAAAGTACCAAAAGGGAATATTCTTCCAGGAAGAACTGGTCTTGGAGCACCTCTCAGCTGCTTGGATTCAGCACGTTTTGGAATAGCTTGGGGTGCTTTAGGTGCAGCGATGGATTGTTATGATCAGGCTTTGCGCTACTCTAAAGAACGCACTCAATTTGGCGTTCCAATTGGAGCATTTCAATTAATTCAAAAGAAATTAGCAGAAATGATCACTGAAATAACGAAAGCACAGTTGTTGACATTGCGTTTAGGTCAATTGAGAAATGAAGGGAAAGCAACATCTGCACAGATATCTATGGCAAAACGTAACAATGTTGAAATTGCGGTGAACATAGCGCGAGAAGCAAGGCAAATTCACGGAGGGATGGGTATTACTAGTGAATACTCTATGATGCGCCACATGGCTAACCTCGAATCTGTTTTAACCTATGAAGGAACTCATGATATACATTTGCTGATCACAGGAATGGATGTTACAGGGATACCTGCATTTGCAAGAGAAATGCCTGATTCAATCTAATTTTGACTTATATATTTTAAAAGCCATCCGAGTTCGGATGGCTTTTTTATTGAAGTGAAATTTTATCTTTGTAATATGCTTCCCTTGCGTAACTTAATTATATGCTTTCTCCTCCTCGCTCATCCTAAAAATGGCATTGGACAAAGAAACTTACAATCAAAATTAGACAACCTAAAAAGTTCGATAAGGCAATCAACTTATTACGATTCAGCAACTGTTTTTGAAAAAGGAGCAAGCGCCATAAGACTCGCAAGAATGATGAAGAGCCCAAGCGAAGAAGCGACCATCTACCAATATTATGGTAACTTTTTCTTCTTTTCTTTCAATTTCAGAGAAGCAAAAAAATATTACTATAAGTCTATAATTACAGCTCGGAAAGCCGGCAATAAAAAGCTAATCAATTTAACAAAAATTCGACTTGCATATTTACTTTCTGAAAAGGATGTATTGGCTGCAGAAAAGGAATTCAAACTACTATTAAATGAATCTATTCGTAATAATTACTCGGAAAATAGCACGGAAATTTACAATGGTCTTGGGAACATTTATGACGCCCGACAAATAAAGGATGAATCCTTAAAATACTATCTAAAAGGCCTGAAACTGGCAGAGAAATCAAAAGACAAGTATCACCAGGCAATGATTTTGAATAACATTGCTTTAATCAAATTAAATAATAACCAGATAAAAGAAGCAGAAAAAGACTTTATCCGTGCACTTACTATAATAAAAGGGATGAACGAAAATAGGCTGACTTTCAATCTCAATAACAACCTCGGAATCGTCAATAAGGAACAAGGAAAGCATGGTAAATCTGTCCGGTATTTTCAACAAACAGTTATTGAAGCAAAAAAAATTGGATTCCCACAAAGTGTTGGAGTAGCTTACCTTAATTTGTCCGACTCTTATCTAAGTATTAATAATCCAAATATGGCTTTAAAGTATGTAGATTCTTGTATGTATGTTTTTAAAACCACACAACAATGGAACTTCTTGGGCTTGTCGTATAGCATGAAATCGATGATAATGCGGAAACTGGGAGCTTTAGATTTAGCAGAACAGAACATTCAACAAATTTTTAAATTAGAAATAAAACATCCATACATTGAAAGTCTTTCAGCCGCTCACAAAGAAATGGCTTCAATAGCCGAGGAGAAAGGAGACTACAAAACCGCTTATTTTCACAAACAACAATTTCATTCCATAGAAGATAGCTTATCAAAATTAGCGAATAAAGATATGCTTGCTCAAATGCAAATTTTATATGGAAAGGAAAAGTTAGAAAATGAGTTAAAGGATGAAAAAAATAAAAATATCTTATTGTTAAAACAATCCGAATTAGACCGGACAAAAATTCAATCTGTTATTTTCATTGCACTATTAATCACGCTACTGAGCATTGGCGGTGTTTTGTTGCAACAGAGTATTAATAACCGAAAACAACACAAGAAATTCACCCAAGACTTGATTCAAAATATAGATAATGAGCGCTCACGTATATCCAAAGACTTACATGATGATCTTGGACAATCGTTATCAATGATAAAATCACGCATGAATTTATTTAACTCCGGAAAAACAACAAATTTGGATGGTTTAGAGGATGAAATTGGTTCAGTCATCGAGCACACAAGGCGTATTTCCCACTTTCTACATCCCTCTTTTATCACAAAGTTAGGGCTTGAACGGTCTTTGTCCTCATTGGTTGAAAACACTCAAAATAGCTCCGGCTTAGTTTGCTCTCTTGAAATTGAAGCAGATCTATCTTCTATTTCAGTTGATAATCAAACGCATATTTATAGAATTATGCAGGAATGCATTAATAATACAATGAAACATGCTCATGCTACAGCTTTAAAAATTTCCATCCTTGACAATGGATCTAATTTAGATTTAATTTACCAGGACAATGGCAAGGGAGTAGGAAAACAGGAGACAAATACAGAAGGAATAGGGTTGCTAACTATCAAAGAGCGAGCAGATAAAATGCAAGCAAAAATGTCAGTTCAAAGCACTCCGAAAAAGGGTTACAAAGTTATATTTCAATTGCCAAAAATAACCTTCGTATGAAAGTAGTAATCGCAGATGATCATCCAATTTTTAGGAGTGGCTTAAAATTCTTGCTCGAAACATCTTTTCAGGGAATTGAAATAAAAGAATTTGACAACGGCAATGCTGTTCTTGAAGAATGCTTGGTCAATCC
>CAMATR010000212.1 GCA_945861175.1 Chitinophaga pinensis
GACTTCAATCTATCTTATGGAAATGCAGATTATTGTGCTGCCTATTTAACGACTGGATGGCAATATGATTTTGATCAAATTTACGATTTTACTACCGAAATACCATTCTGGTGGAGCCGATTACTAGATGCCCCGAGCTATCGCAATGGTTTACGCTGTCACTGGGAAGAATTAAGACAAGGTCCATTGCACACTGACTCAATCAATTACTGGATTGACTCTATGGCTTTTCTATTGGAAGATGCCCGAATCAGAAACTTTATACAATGGCCAATAATCGGTGAATACGTTAATTGGAATGCATTCGTAGGAAATACGTACCAAGAAGATGTATATTTTATGAAAAATTATGTCAGCGATCGCGCTTCTTGGTTAGACCAAAACATCCCAGGAACATGCAATTCAGGATTGACCATGCAATCGCTAAAACAAACTATACGAGCGTATCCTAACCCCACATCAACTTGGTTATCAGTATCAGCAAATACCCTAGGGATAATAACTGTTCACGATGTATTTGGAAATAGCTATTACCGAGAATTAGACACAAATAAAATATGGGTTGGCGACTTAACCCAGGGTATATATTTCATAACTTTTTCAACACAAGAATTAGGGCAAAGTACCATTAAATTTATCAAACAATGAAGCAGTTCATTATTCAGTTACATATCGCCCTATCGGTTATAATTAATTAATTGGAGAAAAGATAGAGAAATTTTAGAATCCAAGTAAAACGATTTAAGGCAAATTAATTAGAAGGACAAATAAAAAGTGAAACCAAGAAAATCACTCTATGAACTTGTAAGATTATGGTTTTAAATAATTTAATTATAAATATTTATTTAATATTGTACAAAAGAAATTACTTATCGCTATGCAATATGCTCTACTTTTTCCCATGTTTGTTTATTTATCTCATGTTTATTCGCAAAATTTTGTAGATACCGTTTACAGCATTAATACTATTACCAATGAGGAATATGGACAACTCACTAATTTTGCAGGAGAGCAAGTAAGTTTGCACATGGATATTTCTTATCCAACCAATGATGTAGTTCCGAGTTGCGGAAGACCATTGGCAATTATCATTCATGGTGGCGCTTGGATTGATGGTAGCAAAAATGAAGGGTATATACCCGGTATCAGAGCGGACTTTGCTAAAAGAGGGTATGTCGCGGTCGCCATAAATTATAGATTAGGCTTTTTTCAAACTGAAATTCCGAAAAACTGTAATATTGAAAATTGGAATTGCATCAATTCAGCAGATTCTTCCGAATGGTCGAGAGCCCTGTATAGAGGAATTCAAGATGCAAAAGGAGCGCTACGTTTTATGATCAATAACCAAACTACTTATCAAATTGACGCTTCAAATGTTTATGTGATTGGCGAAAGTGCAGGTGCTTTTATAGCACTTGGAGTGGGTTATATGGACCATGAAGCTGAAAAACCTATAGATTGTGGAGCGATTGCATCGGTTCTAGCACCTCATCAAAATTATTACGCCCCCTGTATTCAAGGATCTACCTTCGATATTCCGATTCAAGATATGGATTTATCGCGACCCGATTTAGGATCTATTTCTGGCAATCTAAACCCCACAGCAGAGCCTTACATTATCAAAGGTATAGGATCAATTTATGGTGGACTATATGAAGATTTGTTTACACTTAAAACCTATTCAAATTCACCGAAACTGTATATGTTTCACCAACCCAATGATTTGATTGTTCCTCTTACTTTCAATAGGCTTCTCAGTGGATTTAATACCTGCGCCATGAACACTGGTTGTTTAAATATTCAACACAGAAAATGGACATACGGCAGCGCAGGAATAAGCAATATGATTGATACATTAAATATTCCAGCTGATTTTAAACCTGAAGTGAGATACGAACCCACTACAAATAACGCTGATTGTATTCAACAAGCGTTAAACCCTATTCTTGGTGGACACCAATTGGATAATTACTGGAGTCGAACCTCAAGCATGGCTGATTTTTTCGCAGAAAGTATCGGCACAAATGATTGTGCAATACTTTCATCTTTAAATGAAGATTTAGATTACACGAATGTATTTCCAAACCCAGTTTCTGACGTTTTGAACATTCGTATCGGTGTCAATTCAGAAATCACTTTGTATGATATGCAAGGTAAAATAATCAAGCATATTTGTGCCTCAAAAACCATTGAAAGTATTGATGTCAAAGAATTGAAAATTGGAATCTATTTATTGAAAATTAGTTTAAATAACCAAAACAAAGTTTACAAAGTTGTAAAACAATAGAGCGTCAAAATCCAAATATCAAACTCTAAATTCTGAACAATAAACCGATTGATCAAAAAAAAATTATAAGATTAGTTGAGGAAAATAGATACCCATTAAATAATGGCCGATAGATGACCAAATTCCTGACTATATAGTGCCTCCTCCAGTCAGAAATTGCATAAGAAATAAAAACTACATTTTCATAACAGGTTCTCTGTCCAAATGAATAAAAATTGGCCCGATTTTTTCAGCTATAAACAACAAAATATAAAATGAAACCACTAAATTTTTCAATTGTTCGGTACGTACTTATTCATAAAATGCTATCCTTGGAAATAAAAGCCTTTGGAGTACTAAGTGAAAAGAGTTTTTTTCATAAATTTAGTAATTGAAGATGATTCGGCCGATACTTACTATAATTCTCTGCTTTACCAATTTGTTTGTTATTGCACAAACGGAAAAGGTACAATCAGAATCTATTGCAGATTGCGAGGGGGCCATTAATGTCTTTAAATCAGGAAATTACTCGATTGAGTTTACAGGGAAACAAGGCTATATAGATGATCTCTTGAATTACCCTTCGCTTTCTGCTATTTCTAGCAAAAATATTGTTTGGGTTTCATATATAGCTGATGCTGATGGGGTGCTGACGCTTGACGCTAAGGTTAATGAGAATTTTATTCAAATGATTATCTTCCAAGAAACAACTTCAAATGTATGCGTAGAGCTTTCTAATGGAACGGCCGAAATCAAACGAATATATAAAGGAGTGGATCAACAAGTTGTTGGACTGGATTCCAATGTTGCGGGCGGCAAGTTATACCCTTTATCACTGCTCGCTGGACAGAAAATTATGATTGCTTTTACCACTTTAGAAAAAACGAAATCAACAGTTAAATTTGATTTTAATTTTCACTATGACGAAGGATCTCCGTTTTCAGAAAAAGAACCAAAAGTTCTTGATAAAAGAAATGATGATTTTGCGCCAACCCTGACGATCTTTGCAAGGGATAAAGAAACCAACACACCAGTAATCGGAAATATAATTATCGAAGATTCAAAAGAATTATCTGGACTTTACCGATGCAGCGATTTGCTTTTAACGGCGCCCAAACCATCTAAAGTTTTTGTTCGGTTTGATGCTGAAGGGTATTTCTTTCAGGATAAAGAGGTAAAATTGGTTGCAACTTCCGATCAACAAATTTTGTTTAAACTTGAGCGCATAGGAAAAGGGAAGAGTTTTCAAATTGAAGAAATTGAATTTATCCCCGGAACCAGCGAAATCATGCCGGAATCAGAATCAAAATTGAGGCGATTAAAGGACTTTATGGGATTAAACTCTGATATAAATATAGAAATTCAAGGCCATGTTTTTTTAATTGGAGAAAATGGATTTGCCTCTCAAAAATTATCAGAAGGGAGAGCAAAACGAGTCATGGCATACCTTGTTGAAAATGGCATTAATAAAAATAGGATGACTGCTGTGGGATATGGCAATACAAAACCGATTTATCCTAATCCAAAATTCGCCTATGAAGAGCAGGCAAATCGAAGAGTTGAAATTCTTGTAAAATAAAAAAGGGCCATAGGTCCTTTTTTATTAGATTGTCATGATCTCTTTTTCTTTTTGCTCCAATAAATCATCTACTTTTTTGACATAACTATTAGTGATATTCTGTATTTCACTTTCAGCATCTTTTGACATATCTTCAGAAAGGCCGTCATTTTTTAAGTCCTTTATCATATCTATAGAATCTTTGCGATTATTTCTAACACCAACTTTTGCATGTTCACCCTCAGACTTAGATTTTTTAACCAGTTCCTTGCGACGTTCTTCAGTAAGAGGTGGAATGGAAATAATCAATACTTCACCATTATTCTGTGGCGCAAATCCTAAATTAGAATTGATAATCCCTTTCGAAATCTCACTTAGCATAGGTTTCTCCCATGGTTGAACAGTAATTGTACGAGCATCTACTGTTGAGATATTTGCCACTTGCTGAATTGGAGTTGGAGATCCATAATAATCTACCATTACACCATGTAACATAGACGGAGTTGCTTTTCCCGCTCTAATTTTCATCAACTCATTTTCCAAATGCAGCAGCGATTTTTGATTAGCCGATTTGAATTCTTCATAAATTAATTGTAAATCCTCTGTCATCACTCAATGATTTTGGTCAAAAATACGTTTTTCTAATTTCTTACAATGGTTCCAACTTGTTCGCCGGCCATTAATTTTTTTAAATTACCCGGAG
>CAMATR010000213.1 GCA_945861175.1 Chitinophaga pinensis
GTCAGAATATTAAAAGCCGTTTACTGGGTTTTACGCCTGCGGGAGTGTTTAATGAAAATCGAAAAACAGAAGCATTGGCAAAATACAGTGGAATTCTGCATGTCGATATTGATAAAATTACCAATGAGGAATTGTTAAAATTAACTACAGAGCTCAAAAATGACAATTCCGTTTTTGCCTTTTTCATTAGCCCATCTGGAAATGGACTCAAGGTGTTTTACAAAATAAATGATACAGCCGAAAAACACGGTAAAAACTCAAGTCAGCTGATTGCACTATTCGAAAAAAAATACAGAATTAAACCTGATCCTCAAGTCAAAGACATTCCTCGCTTGTGTTTTGTTTCGAGTGATCCAAATTTATACATAAATCAAAATTCTGAGCCTTTGGATTTTACAAATTATTCCGGTTATCATAAAATTGAAATCCTAGAAAACGAATTACAAAATTCCTTTAATATTCAGTTCAAGAAGGGTCAACGTAATTCGTACATTCTTAAAATAGCATCTCAATGCCGCAATAATCAAGTTAGCAAAGAAGTATTGATTGAATATTGCGAAAAAAAATATCTCTCGGAGGATTTTAAAATAGAAGAAATTACAAACACCGTAAACAGTGCTTACTCCAAAAATTATTACGAATCAAAAAATACAAAGTATCGCAAGAAAAGCACGTATGAGTCATTAGAAGAAGATCTTGATAAAATGGGATATGAATTTCGTTATAATTTGATAAAAAAACGAACGGAGGTTTTGATTAGTCATAACAACTGGGTTGAAATAGACGATAGAATTGAAAATGACATTATCCGAAATATGGAGTTAAGCGGTATTCCCGTGCGTTTGGGCAAGCTAAAAACATGTTTAAATAGTTCGTTTTCTTATAACTACAATCCTTTCGTGGAATATTTGTCAAATCTTACGCCATGGGATGGTGAAGATTATATTGAACAACTATTTCAAACTTTAAATACTAATGAGCCGCTATTAATTTATCTCAAGAAATGGCTCGTCGCTCTCGTTGCAAGTATTTTAGATTCAAATCTGCAAAATCAAACCGTCTTACTATTGATTGGAAGTCAAGGAGTAGGGAAATCTCGTTGGCTCAATAAACTTATACCACCAAGTCTAAAACAATATTCCGTTCAAGGGATTTTTGACCCAAGGGACAAAGACACTAAAATTTTGATGTCGGAAAATCTTATTGGCAATCTAGATGAACTCGATTCAATTGAAAAAAAGGACGTTTCTAAATTTAAGGAGTTTATTACCAGTCCTGGAAGTAAAATAAGAGCTTCTTACGCACGAAATGCCACTGAATTTACTCGTCGAATTTCCTTTTGCGGATCTGTGAATAGTTTAGATTTTTTGCAAGACTTATCAGGATCAAGGCGATTTTTATGCATAGAAACCAATAATCCAATTAATCATAGTCATAATATTGATATGGATTTGGTTTACAGCCAAGCTTTAGCTTTATATCAGTCAGGTTATGTTCCATATTTCAATCTAGAGGAAATTAAAGAGATGCAAGACAGAAACACGAAGTTCCAAACATATTGTATTGAAGAGGAAATTATCTTGCAATATTTCGAACCAAATGAAGAGGCGAAACCAGAAGACCGGATGCGTATTTTACAGATTTGCCAAGCAATTGACATTGTATTGGGTGAAGGAAATAAAATCAGAGTATCGCATTCAAAAATCGGAAAAATACTCACCAAACTGGGATATAAAAAGATAAAATCCGGAGGGTATTTCGCTTATTGCATTAAACAAAGGGGAGGGAGGGTAGTCCAATCTGGATATAAACAAAGATAAATTTTTATTATTAATACAACATTCCCCTACCCTAACCACCCCAATAATAACCAATCCAAAAAAAAGTAACCCAAAAAGTAACCCAAAAAACAACTCATCATGACATTGAAATATAAGAACCAGTTAAAAATAAGCATTAACAATCTTCAAAATGATCAGATACGAATGCTGTCATATATTCTAGGTGTTTCAAAACAAGAAGTTATCAGAAAGGCGATTGATTCCTTTGCCAGATCTGAGAATGAAAGGCGAAAGCTTGCAAATCCTCATTCGAAACCACTGATTGGTTTTTAGTTATGGATTACCAAAAAAAATACATACGTTTTTAAATGAAAAGGGCCTTGATGATATCAAGGCCCTTTTCATTTGAGACTTAATTTATAAAAACCAAATAGATACAAGAGCCAATTCAGGGACGACGATTGAATTGATTCGATTCGGCAAACTTATAAACTGTATTGGACCCACTATAGTTGTGGTTACAACATTGCCAATAATATCGCAACAAATAAAACCATAATTATCAATAATAGAGCACCCAAAACCAACCCCGCAATAGCCAAGCCATTTAATTCTCTATGTAACCCAATAATGCCAAGCACAATAGCTGCCAATCCAAAAAGTAATGGAAGTGTAACCCAACCTAGTATTCCGAAAACTAAAGATAATATCCCAAAAATAGGACCTTCTGGATCACTGTTTAATTTTGAATTATCTTTTTTAACTATGGTCGGATTTGTCCTTCGACTCAATTTAGTTCTCTCATTAATTATCTCCTTTTTCGACAATCCTGCAGTTTGCTTTCTAATTACTTTACAGTTCAACTTCTCCTGTTCTGCAATTACAATTTGATTATGATTTACGTCAATAGGACTCTTTTTCAAAGAAACTGGTACATTAATAACAACCGCGTTATCAGATTCTGCGCCAATTGACAATTCTGATTGTTTGGGCAAATGCTTATCAACTCTCAGATTAGTCTTTACCGAAATGCTTGGTGACCCACCTCCCCAAGCCATGTTAAAACCTCGGCTGTGATATCGCTTAGAGAACGTTGCATTTGTACTGCAAGAAGAAACCAAAATCGCCACAATGGCTAATAGGAGTCTCATTTTAGAAGTAGTTGTTTTTTTCATATTTTAATGTGAAATTAATTACATATTTGAAAATCGGCAATTATTAAGGATAAATACTTGGTAAATAAGCATTTATCCTTAATAAATTTTTTTTTGGCGCTAATAATGTTAGAACCTTCTAACTGCTCTAATCCTTAAATTATCATACGATTTACTAAAGTACTCAATTTTCCCTGTTAGCATATTAACGGTATATGCAGCAGATGACCCACCATCTAATTCCGTACTAGTCCAGTATCTTTCTGGTGAAATTGGCATAGTGGCAATATTTCCATCATTCTCCAATATCGAATTGATCATATCTTGCCTGAAGTAAACTTTAAACAATTCACTAGTAGCGGGTAAATACCAATCTTCGATTTTTTCATTTGAATAATCTAGACAGATATTACATGCAGTGCCCGCCGCACCCAAAGTCAATTTGATTAACTGACAGTTAGAAAGTCCATCAGAAGTCGAATTTGCATTAGTAATTATCGCTCCACCAGGACCTGTTGTTGACCATAAACTTTTTAATGCAACATCAGAGATCGAAGCGATTAATCCATGCTCTTCACCCTTTGAATCCTTATTGACTTCAACAATAATTCCACCGCCGAATATTTCACCGACAAAGTGCGATTTCGTGATCACCTCTTTTTTGCAAGAGGATAAAATTGCAAATGCAAAAAAAAACAAGATTAACTTCTTCATTTATTACGCTTTTAAAAAATGATAATTGTAATTGCTTTACTCTTTCCAAATCAATTTCAAAGTAATTCCAACCTTAGAAGCACTACCATTGTATACACTAGACTCAACCGTTGAAGGATATGGTGTACTAGTTGTGCTGATTTTTGACCATTGAAACTCTGCAGTACCTATATATTCATCTGTGCCCAATGATTCATAGTCATATAGATCTACATCAAAATCTACATTTTTCAACAAGTCACAAAAAGCAGTACCTGAGACTGTACTACTCCAGCCTTTCGGCAAATCAACAGTTCGCAAATTCTCTATTCTAGACGTTGGAGCTAACGAATAAATTGATGATTGATCAGTACTATTTACAATTTCAAAAAAAACATCGGGATATGTACCTGAAAATGATCCATCCCAGTCGGTCCCGTCTAGTTTTGTTGCTGGGTATTTATTTATTGTCAACACTTCAATTCCCACCTTGGTAAATGGTTTAAGAATTGAAATATTTTTTGTGATTTTATTCGTGCCATTTACACTTGTAGCCGTTAGTGTAATTGTGAAATTTCCCCCGTCATTAAAGGTAGCCTTGGGTGATGTAGCCGTTGAGTTTGTTCCATTTCCAAAATCCCAATAATAAGACGTCGCATTTTCAGACAAATTTGTAAACGAGACCTGAATCGGAGCTCGAAGATTTACCCCAGAGAAATTAAAATCAGCCACCGGCATTTTTTTCACTTCATTGAGAATGTTTATTGTTTTTGTAATCTTATTCGTCCCTGCATCACTTTTCGCGGTCAATGTTATCGTATAAACCCCTCCCACACTATAGGTAACACTTGGAGTTGTCTCAGTGGAAGACTGCCCATTTCCGAAATCCCATTGATAAG
>CAMATR010000214.1 GCA_945861175.1 Chitinophaga pinensis
GAAGGAATGACCGGTCGCTTATACATCAATACAAATGGATATGCCATTGAAAAGGTAACTGCTGAACCCTATGAAGATACCACAGGTATGTTGGCGAAAATTATTCAGGAATACGCCTTTATAGACAACAAAAAATGGTTCCCTGCCAAATTGAGTACTGCAATAACTTTCGGCTCAGGAATGTCCGTCAATGGAATACATCTTGAAGGAAAAGGAAATACCTACATCAAAAATATTCAGTTGAATCCCGAAGGTCTGAAGAAAAGAAACTTCGACAACGTAACCGTTACGACCAATGAAAATGCAGGATTAGTAAAGGACAATGTTTGGGATTCCCTGCGCGTTTTTGAAATCACAGATCTCGAAAAACGCACCTATCAAAAGATTGATAGTTTATCAAAAGCGGAAAAATTTGATAAGAAATTATTGGCTATCACAGCATTGGCAGAAGGAAAACTTCCATTGGGCAAGTTGAACTTAGATCTTGAACGCGTATTGCATTATAACCTTTATGAGAAATACAGATTAGGCTTGGGCCTAGAAACATCCCAGAAATTAATGAAATCAATACTTATTGGCGGATATTTCGCTTTTGGAACGCGTGACAAGGATTTCAAATACGGCGGTTATTCCATTGTTTCGATCAACAAGAAAAATGGAGTAAAATTAAATTTACGTTACCAACAGGATGTCATCGAACGCGGTGGCTATTCGTTTCAAAAGGACGGATTTACATTGAATTCAACAGTGATTTCGAGAGAGTTTTTCATTCAAAATATGGATAAACAACGTCTCGTGGAGGTTTCTCTTACGGGGAATATTAAATCAAATATGAAAATAACCTTGATTGGAAATTACCAGCGTTTGTGGTTTACAGAAGGATACGCCTATAATTACACCATCAACACGCCTGCAATTCAAACAGATATTGCTGAAACTGCAATTGAATTTACTTGGAACATTCGCGAGAAGGTAATGCAACTTGGTAATCAGCGCGTTTCTAAAGGAACAAAATGGCCAAAGATCCAATTTAAGGCTGCTCAAGGATGGAATGGATATTTGGAAGCAACCAATGACTATTTGCGTTTGAATGCTGAAATTCAACAAGACATTTCAATTCGTGGCTTGGGTAAATTAACGTGGACTTTGACTGGCGGACAAACGATCGGTGATGTGCCACTTCTATTGATGCAAAATGGAAATGGTACGGGGCGTAATTGGAATCTTTCTGTCGCGAATACTTTTGAAACGATGAAACCATCTGAATTTTACAATTCCAAGCAGGCAGCTTTTTATCTACGAATGAATTTCAATGCATTTAAAACCAAGGCTAAATGGAATGAGCCACAGATAGGCCTTCATCATGCGACTGGGTATGGCGAAATGGCTGATAAAACGTTGCATTCAGTCTCATTTCGATCCATGGATAAAGGATTTTATGAAGCAGGAATCTATCTCAATAATTTATTTACAAATGGTATTTCAGGCTTTGGTATAGGTGGCTTTTACCGTTATGGTTATTATGCCGATGGAGATTGGAAAAAAAATATTGTACCTAAGATTTGTTTGTCAATTAGTTTGTAAAATTAAACCTTAGAAGGTTACGTGTGCAATAGCGGATGCGAAAAAACCTAACGAATTAAGTTCACATGGCCGCTGAGTGATTGCCAAGATTCGGGTTTGTCACAAGATATGTAGTTGAGAATATAAGTATAAGTTCCTTCCTGCATTAATCGATCTTTGTAACTGCCGTCCCATCCGAATGCAGGATCAGTAGTTTGATAAACAAGTTGTCCCCATTTATTATAAATATTTAATTCCCAACCAAACACCTCTAGTCCAAATAAGCCATTGAATTCGTTGTTAAATTCATTCCCATCTGGGGTAAAGGTATTCGGTAGATAAATTGAAAAGGGTTCAATAATTAACTTTTGAAAGCTTGTGTCTTTGCAGCCAAATTCATTTGTTGCAATTTGATAGGGCCAAAGTGTGCCGCTGGTTTGATAATTATGCACAGGGAACTGCTCCATTGAAAAGTAGATGCTGTCATTAAACCAATAGAAAAATTCAGTGGCTCCTTGTGATTGGTCTGTAAATGAAATTTCAGCATGGCATATGTCGGTTGTTTCAGGATCGATTACGAACTTGGAAATGGGAGAAGGGTGAATTGTGATGCAGTCCTGCTCCAAAAGATACAGGGTGTCAATGCATCCTTCAGTTGTGATCACTTGCAGCCCAACACTATAACTGCCAACAGCATCATAAACATGGACCGGGTTTGCTGAAAGAGAGGAATCTCCATCGCCGAAAGTCCAAGTATAATACATTGGTGAATCTGCCTGACTTAAATTTTGAAATTGAACAGTCGCAGGAACACATCGTAAACCCGGAAGATCAATAAAATCAATTGTTGGAAGGCGATAAATGAAAACAGAACTTGAAGCTGTCTCATAGCAATTATCAAACCAGGCTGTTAGCGTTATATTTTGGTTACCAGGAGTATTAAAAACAACATTGTTCACATCCAAATCTGACGATGTTGGAATGGACGCATTTGGACCAAAATTCCATTCATATTGCGTAAAAATTGGACCTGTCATTGTTCCGTCAAACCAAAAACTATTATCAGTAATGCAAATTGAATCATTGTGCGTAAATGAAATAGTCAATAATTCGTTGACAGTAATTTCTTGTTCAGTCGTATCAATACAAACACCATTTGAACTTCCAATTAACGTTACGTTGTATGTCCCGCCAGCAGGAAATGTATAGCTTGGTAAGGCGCTCCCGCTCGTATCAGCAGAGCTATTTGTTACTCCAAAATCCCATTCGTAATTTGCAGCATCGGTTGAGCCGTTGCCAAAATTTACAGTTAGTCCATCACATTCATATCCCACTGGCAAAATTATTGATGCCGTTGGTTGGTTGAAAATATAAATGGACTCGGTAAAAGTGGCGGTACATGCGCTATTCTCTGCCTCGAGTGTAATTGGTATAAACCCGGAGATGTTAAAACTAACATCATTTACATTTTGAGTTGTTGCCGAAGAGACTGTAGCATTTGGACCAAAATTCCATGCGTATGAGCTCGCCGACCCTCCAACGATTTGACTTACGAAATCTAAGCTATTTCCAACAATGCAAACGGAATCTTGGGTTGTAAATGAAACACTGAACTCATTATTTACAGTTACTGACATGCGCGCTGTATCTGTGCAAGGCTGACCAGGATTAACTACTAAAATTGCTTCGTAAGTGCCCGGTGAAGGATAAGTATAACTGGGCTCATAGGCACTTGAAACATCGGTCGAAACACCGGTTACACCAAAATCCCATTGATAAACTGATCCGCCGAAAGAATTGTTTTCAAAATCGACTGTCAATCCTTGGCAATAGGAAACGAAAGTTGAAAGATCCTCTTGAATTGGAAGTTGGGCTGATAAAGTAATGTTGCAATTGAGGACTCGGAATAAAAAGTCACGAATGGTTTGTCCAATTAACACCCCATTGCGGTATTCTTGTACACGAATTCCAACTACAAAAAGACCTAATGTTTGAGGTGTGGCAATCAGTTGACCTGTTGATGAATTGATTGAAGTTGGGGAACTAGCTCCCAGAGGTGTCGATGCAGAAAATCCGTTGGCCCAATTAACAGGAAAATAAGGTGGTGGTGGGGCTGGCACTGGCGCAGGTGTGATGGGATCTGCACCAGAAAAAGGGGTAACCAAAGAATAGACTAATTGATCTCCGTCCGGATCGGTTGCAGAATGGTCGAAAATAAGCTCATCGCTATTACAAAGGAGCAAGGGTGGATAGTTCGTAAAGCGGGCACTGCTATTTTGAGAGGCGCCCGTTTCTATGCCTGGTACGGTAGCCGTCAATGTTAATCCCGTATTGTCAGGGTCTGTTAAGTTACTAATTGCTGGACCTCGGCAACAGCGCTGGTAGCTAATGGTATAGCCACCTTGTATTGGAGGTAGTGATATGACTGTTGTATAAACGGCTTTTTCGATACAAACCCCTCCAGGGGCTGTCCCACAGGGATTGTTAAAGGTTACAGGAAGAATTACGCTGCCTGGGAAAGGAACAGAAATTTGTTGAACAGGAAATGAACTTCCATTCGTGTAGACAGCCAACGGCAATGGATTATCGTATTCTGCACCAGTCGAAGCACAATCTCGGTAGATGGTAATATAAAATCGGTAATTATTTCCCCCCAAATAATCATAATAGATATCCCCTCCAACAATGTGGGAAGCCCTCAGTGAAAAACTGAAAAGTAGAATGGTTATTACAAAGAAAGTTTTCATTCTGATTTCAAGACGCAAAAGTAAAGCAAATGTTGTTCCAAAAAATGATTTCATTCCACAGATAGGGTGTAAATACTTTTTTTGTAGCTGAAATCTAGTTCTTTAGTGATTTTTGTTCCATCAATCAATTTACCTTTTGATTTGGTTTCAGCATTAAAAATAGGGGATTCATATCCCATTTTTTGAGCCATTTGAATGTAATACTCCCCC
>CAMATR010000215.1 GCA_945861175.1 Chitinophaga pinensis
CTAATTTATGAGGTGCGTATTAATGAAGATAAATTTGTTGATATTGAGATGACACTTACTTCCCCAAATTGTCCGGTTGCCGAAAGTTTGCCGAGAGATGTAGAAACCAAAGTTTCGGGAATTGAAGGGGTAACTGGAGCAAAAGTCAATATCGTTTTTGATCCACCTTGGGACAAAGACATGATGAGCGAAGAAGCAAAACTAGAACTAGGTTTTCTCTAAATCAAGAGAAACAATACAATTATTATTTCTTAATAAAAAATATTAAATTCATACATGAGGCGAGTTGTCGTAACAGGAATGGGAGCATTGACTCCGATTGGAAATGATTTAGAATCTTACTGGTCAAATCTCCAAAATGGATTGAGTGGTGCTGGACCAATTAGCAAATTTGATACATCGAAATTCAAAGCTACTTTTGCCTGCGAATTAAAAGGTTATGATCCTAAAGCTCATTTTGATGTTAAAGAAATTCGGAAATATGACCCATTTTCTCAATATGCACTTGTTGCCGTTGATGAGGCCGTAAAAGATGCCGATATTGACTTCGATTCTCTCAACAAAGATCGAATTGGTGTGATTTGGGGCTCAGGAAATGGTGGAATCCAAACATTTCAGGATCAGATGAAAGAATATTGTGAAGGGGACGGAACCCCTCGTTTTACACCTTTTTTCATTCCTCGAATCCTTGTCGACATTGCTTCAGGAATTATTTCTATAAAATACGGATTAAGAGGTGTTAACTTCTGCCCTGTTTCAGCGTGTGCCACTTCAAATACTGCCATGATTGAGGCGTTCAACTACATTAAATGGGGAAAAGCCGAAATGATTATAACTGGAGGATCTGAGGCTGCCATAAATGAAGCTGCCATCGGGGGATTCTCTTCCGCAAAAGCACTTTCAACAAGAAATAATTCACCTGAAACGGCATCCAGACCTTTTGATGTGACACGCGACGGGTTCGTAATGGGCGAAGGAGCCGGAGCGATGATTTTGGAAGAATACGAGCATGCCGTAAAGAGAGGTGCTAAAATTTATGCTGAAGTTGTTGGGGGTGGAATGGCAGCGGATGCCTACCACTTAACTGGAACGCACCCTGAAGGAGATGGAGCAGTTCTCGGTATGAATGAAGCACTTAGAGAAGCTGAAATCACAGCAGAAAAAATAGATTACATCAACATGCACGCCACCTCTACTCTATTGGGTGATAATTCCGAATTGATTGCTGCGAAAAGGGTATTTGGTGAACGACATTCATTGAGTATCTCAGCTACAAAATCCATGACCGGACATTTACTCGGAGCAGCAGGTGCTATTGAGGGTATTGCTTGTGTGATGGCATTGAAAGATCAAATGGTTCCACCGACTATTAATACCACCGACATTGAACCCGTTTTCAAAGACTTATTTGACTTTCCAATGGGGAAGGCAAAAAAGAAAGACTTGACCTACGCCATGAGCAACACCTTCGGGTTCGGAGGGCACATAGCAAGTATTATTTTCAAAAAGTTTGAGGGGGTAGGAATTTCATTCTGAATCCATTACATCTTAAACTTATTTTCTATGTTTGATTGAAATATAGATTACACCCCCTTGCGTATAGTATATCATTTAGACGTATATAGGTAGATTTATGGCGCCTATAAGTAACTAAAATCAAGGGATGAACAACCACAACCGAGAGGCCCGCGTCTCTTAGTTGAGAAACGTTACGAACAACAAACACAATGAAATTATTACTCATTCTTTTCTCCTTATTTTTTTCACTAGGAGGCAATGCCCAAAATTGCTTTGAAGTACATAAGATAAAATCTAAATTTCTTAAGGAAAAAAGAAGTATTTGGGTGGGACTTCCTGCGAACTACCATAAGGATAGTTCATATGCTGTTGTTTATGTTTTAGATGCAGAACATAGATTTGAGTTAACACATGCCCTTACAAAAGAACTATTTGAATACCAATGTGCTATTCCCGAAGTGATAGTGGTGGGCATACCCCATATTGACCGATTTCACAGAATTAATGATTTAACATTCACTGATTCAAAAGTCGACGCAAAAGGTAAGGAAGATACAATAGGATATTTTAATTCTTCTATGACTGGAAACGGGCTATTTTTTTTACAGTTTCTCGAAAATGAAGTGCTTCCCTTCGTCAACAAGCAATACAGTACAAACGGTTTCAATACCTTAATGGGACACTCAATCGGAGGATATTTTTGTGCCTATATAGTTCCTATTCAAAAATCGTTTTCTGCATTCCAAATTTATGATGCTAGTATATGGTATAATGATGGAGATGCCATAAAAAATATACAGAAAGAGCTCGACTCAAACTACAAAAGCAACATATTCATTTCAAAAGGAATCGCTTTCGACGGACCCAGAGAATATGTAGATCACCATCTATTAATGATTGATTCTCTCGGGACCGCACTAAGTGGCTATCCTAATCTTACTGTTTCGACTGCTACGTACGATAAAGATCATAATGGAATGTATTTATTCTCTGTAATGGATGGCCTCACCACTTTATTTAAAGATGAATAAATGCGCATAATATCAATTATAACCAACTACCCACCCCAAAAATAAATCACAAAAAATCCCTACTACTCGGAGGGATTTTGCAGGGTATAAAACCCATTTTTCTAAAATCGACCGCTTCGCGGTAAATTACCCCTAACATGCAGCGTGTAAGTCACATTCTCGAACGCGCTGGTTCGAATGTTTAATACATCCTGTGTTGGGTTGGGAAAAATGATGGCTTCGTAGTTGGGAGCAAAATCCTCCACTCCTAAAAAGTTCCAGTTGGTGTGATGGAAGCCTTGCTTAATGTCATTGGTTCTATTGGTTCTATCCGTTCCTGTGGCTATAATCATTTCACCTATTGTAAAGTCGATGTTTGCAGAGGCATTGGAGTATGAATCTCCTTGCGTGGCCACGACTTCTTGCGCTGAGAGAGCTAAAGAGGCGAAAAATGAAAATAGCACGAGTGTTTTTTTCTTCATAATCAGCGTATTATGAGGACATAAATTATTAAAAAACCCAAATTGTGTGTGTGTGTGGAAAAAGAATGAAATGGTCATAACAACTGCTTAAGCTCAAGCCTAATATCGGGCTTCGAAAGAACATTAAAATTGAAAGAAAAAGTTCTATCTTCGGAACAGTTATTTATTAAAAAGTTGTGCCGTACGCCAGGCGGCAAACCGTTATTCCCTTCCCTTCAACTCCTTCTTTAAATACCTCGCTGTGTGAGATACCTCTGAATATTTCTTTGAAACTTCTTCTGGAGTACCAGTAGCGATGATCTTACCACCACCTCTTCCGCCTTCAGGCCCAACATCCACAATATAATCGGCCACTTTCACAATATCGAGGTTGTGTTCTATCACCAAAACAGTATTGCCTTCATCCACCAATCGCTGCAGTACTTCTAGCAGTAAACGGATATCTTCAAAATGAAGCCCTGTGGAAGGTTCATCGAGAATGTAAAAAGTTTTACCTGTGCTTTTTTTCGCTAGTTCAGATGAAAGTTTAATACGCTGAGCCTCTCCCCCAGATAATGTTGTTGAAGGTTGACCAATCTTAATGTAACCCAAGCCAACTGATAAAAGCATATGAAGTGGACGGTGAATTTTGGGTATGGCTTCAAAAAATACTGTTGCATCTTCAATGGTCATATCCAAGACATCGGCAATGGACTTCCCTTTGTACCGCACATCCAGGGTCTCTCTGTTGTAACGTTTCCCATTGCAAGTTTCGCATTCAACATAGACATCCGGCAAGAAATTCATTTCAATCACCTTCAATCCTGCCCCACTGCAAGTTTCACATCGGCCACCTGAAACATTGAATGAAAAACGTCCTGCTTTATAACCTCGTATCTGAGCTTCAGGAAGCGCTGCAAATAAAGCCCTTATTTCATCAAAGACTTTTGTATACGTTGCAGGATTAGACCTCGGTGTTCTGCCAATTGGACTTTGATCTATTTCAATCACCTTGTCCAAATGCTCCAAGCCTTTTATTTCTTTATATGGCAATGGATTTTTGACGCCATTGTATATCTCTTTGAGCAGAATAGGGTAGAGTGTTTGATTGATTAAAGTCGATTTTCCACTTCCCGAAACACCGGTCACACATGTGAAAGTAGCGAGTGGAACCTTCAGATCAACATTCTGTAAATTATGTCCGCTTGCGCCTTTGAGAAGCAGGTTTTTCCCATTCCCTTTTCTCCTCGTTGAAGGCACCTTTATGCTGTCTTCCCCCTTCAAGTATCGTGTCGTGAAAGAATCCCTCGAATTTAACTCAGACAATTTCCCTGCATTCACGATTTCACCACCATGTACACCCGCTCCTGGCCCAATATCCACAATAAAATCGGCTGCTTCAATCATTTCACGGTCATGTTCCACAACAATGACAGAGTTACCTGTGTCGCGCAATCTTTTCAATGAATTAATCGATCGAGAATTATCACTCTGATGCAATCCAATTGAAG
>CAMATR010000216.1 GCA_945861175.1 Chitinophaga pinensis
GGTATCTTCCAAAATGAATAAATAGCGCTTTGTACCGCCCAATGCAATTGGATTGATATACGTTTTACCGAGTAACTGAAATTGATTTTCATAAAAACTAAAGGATTGCATCTCATTGGCAAAGGTCGAAAACATTGGATCTGTGAATCCTGCTATTTTGTAAGCAGTAATTTCTTCTTTGTCGCGAGATGGTGGGATAAATGTTCGGATGGAAGCACTTTCCATTAAAAACAAATGTTGTTCATAGAAGAAATTCTTCATTCTAAGGGCTGTGGTATCGCTCGTAGTATCTGAAATTCTGCTTAATTCATCCCTGTTGGCATCAAAAATGAATTTACTGTACGAATCATATTTAAATGCATCATTGTCAGTTGGATTGTTCTTTTTTCTATTTTGAATTGCCAAATCAATAATACGATGCGCTGGATTTTCCCCGGCAGTCACTTTAATTTCCAATATCTCATTTACCAACGGTGTTAAAAAGATGGTTTTTTCTGACAAATCGCCCAAGTTAATCATGGTATCACGATAACCGTTTACGTGCAATTCCAATAGCGTTGCGTTTTGATCCAACGAAATAATGCCATCAATATCTGCTAAAAAAGGATTGCCAAAATTGGGTTGAACCTTTACGAAAGGGATCACTTCAAGGGAGACTTTATCTTTAATGAAATAAGTGTTTTGAGCGAACGATTGAAGGAAAAAAGCAAACGATACGAATGATAAAAGATGAAGTTTCATTAATTAAATCTAGTTTCTTTACTATTGTAAAAGTATCAATTTTAAGAACTAGTTGATAGAAGGACAATGAAGAATTACTCCTACATTTGAAACATGTCTAATTGGAAAGATAAGCATGGGATACTGCGGGTGATTACATTTTATCGCGCCTTCAACCTCATTGCACTTAAACTATCCTATTCTTTTTCGCGCATCACAAAAATTCCAATTTTATGGGGGAAGCCTTTTTCACTTTCCATTGAACCAACTACGGCGTGTAATTTAGGCTGTCCGGAATGTCCAAGTGGGTTGAAACAATTCACACGACCAACTGGTAAACTTGATATCGAACTGCATGAGCGAATGCTAAAACAAGTTTCAAGAAGCGTTTTTTACGTTAATTATTACTTTCAAGGCGAACCATTTCTTCATCCACAATTTTTAGAGCTCATTCGACAAGCTAAAAAACAACGCATTTACACATCCACTTCTACAAATGCACATTTTATAGATGCAAGTAAGGCTGCTGAGATTGTAAATTCAGGTCTTGATCGATTGATTATATCTATAGATGGCTTAACCCAGGAAACATATGAAAATTACCGCGTTAATGGACAACTTAGCAAGGTAATTGAAGCAACAAAACTTCTTGTAGCCGCTAAATTGGAACAAAAGTCAAACACGCCGAACCTCATCTTTCAATTTTTGGCCGTTAAACCCAATGAACACGAAATACCGGCTGTTTTTTCACTTGGAAAAGAATTGTGTGTTGATGAGGTTCGTATCAAAACAGCACAGCTCTATGATTACAAAAATGGTCATTCACTTATGCCCGAAAACGAAACGTATTCTCGCTACAAATTACAAGCTGACGGCACCTATCGACTGAAATATAAAACAGGTAATCATTGTTGGCGAATGTGGTCAGGCAGCGTGCTAACATGGGATGGAAAAGTAGTCCCCTGTTGTTTCGACAAAGATGCTCAGCATGTATTAGGAAGTATAGAAAATTCCGATTTCTCCGCCATTTGGAAAAGTAACACCTACCGTGCCTTTCGAAAATCGGTCCTCACAGGCCGCAACAAAATTGACATTTGTAAGAATTGCTCAGAAGGCGCAAAGGTGTGGGTGTAAAAATAGAAGTATGATAACCCGTTTTTTAAAAATTCTTATCGTCGCCATTGTTGCCTGTGTAATTATACTCTTGATCGTAAAGACCTATGCACCCAATAAGGCTGAAACTTCCTCTTCAAAAACAGCTCCTGTAACAACAAATTCAAAAGAGAAAATTTTAGACCCACCCTTTCAGATTTCGGATACCATGCACGAAAATTTAATTGCAGCCGACCTTAAATTTACTTATGAATTACCAGCGTGTCCGGCTTCAGTGCTCACAAAGCATGAAGGATATACCCTTCAATATGATGAACAAAATGAACAAGCACGTTGGGTGGCCTATCAGTTAACAGCTGCCGAAACGATAAAACAGTTCGAACGCACAAATAAATTCATACCTGACCCTACTATATCCTCTGGTAGTGCCTCGGATAAGGACTATCGCAATTCGGGATACGATCGTGGTCACCTTGCACCCGCTTCAGACATGGGTTGGTCAGCGAAAACTATGGCCGAATCTTTTTATTACAGCAATATGAGTCCACAAGTGCCCGCATTTAATCGAGGAATCTGGAAGCGCCTTGAAGAGCAAGTGCGCCGCTGGGCAATGGAACTAGATACAGTTTACGTTGTGACCGGCCCTATTCTTTCGGGGAACTTACAATTCATTGGTCCTGATCAGTTAGCAGTGCCGAACTATTACTTTAAAGCAGTATTGTATTTTCATGGAAAAGACTCCAAAGCAATCGGATTTGTAATGGAAAATCGGAAATTACAAGGAAGCTTGTCCGACTTCACCTTTACTATTGACAGCCTAGAAAAACTTACCGGCCTGAATTTGTTTGCATCCGTTGATGATCAACTTGAAACGAAGATTGAAAGAACAATATGCACCTCCTGCTGGGATTGGAATGTTCAAAAACAAACAACTTTAGTACACAAAGATTCAGCCTTATCAAATAGCATGCAGTGTTCAGGGATAACACGCTCTAATAACAGGTGTAAACGCAGGACTAAAAATCAGAATGGTAGGTGCTACCAGCATCAATGAATGATTAGTAGCTGTTTTTCGCTAGGTTGAATAACTATTTTAATAAAATTTTTATAGGGCATTTTTTACCACAAAAAAACGCCTCGTTTCCACGAGGCGTTTACTATCTTATATTTCGCAACTATTGCTCTTCTTTACTTTCAAAAATTCTTTTCGGTCGCAGTCTTTCAAAAATATCAATTGTAATCCAAAAAGGAACGATGAACCCCAAAAGGAACAACAACATCCAGAATGCCATACCGGCAATTAAGAGAAACAAAACAATTCCGAAAATGCTCATTTTTGTTGATTTTATGTGAATTATTATGGCGTAAAAATAATGAAATAATCAAATAGCTAAAAGTTTTGAGTCGAAAAATTTAAGAAAAGTTCACTTGATACCCTAAATAGTTAATAGATAAGCCAATAAATCATTACGCTTTACTTTAAATTAAAGTTAAAGATTCCAATCGCTCTCAGTCCTTTGGCATTTTTGTTTAAATTCGCTTTTAATTATGAGCGCTTTGGCAAAAACAAAAAAACATATACTGACATTCGAGCAGGAATATGATTTCAATATGCTTGGACTTTGCTCACATCACAATGATTATCGTTTGGCTTGGGGAATAAATGAAGGGCTAAATATTCAGTTAAAAAAATCTGAAGAAGATTACGTTATTAAGAATAAAAAAAGTGAAAAAATATCACAACATTCCTTTTACGAATTTCGTGATGAGGAAAATCTTATTGAATACTACCTTATTAAAAATAAAAGCTTTGGAAAATTTTTAATTCCTGAGAAACCGGCCATCGATTATTTCCTTTTCCTTTTTGAAAATTACATTTGGGAACCTGAACAATTACTAGCTGAATTAAAAAGTGTCCCGAGTATTTTAGGAGGATTTATTTTTAATCCTGAAGAATTTGAGTCTACCGAGTTATTGGTGTTCAACTGATTCGTAAAGAAAATTGAATTAAAAAAAATGAAAAAAACAAAAATAGTTGCAACCCTTGGTCCAGCTTCGAGCGACAAAGAAATCTTGCGACAAATGTTCGAGGCAGGTTTAAATGTCTGCCGCTTGAATTTTAGCCATGGATCATATGAAGACCACTCAAAGGTGGTTCAAACAATTCGTGAATTAAATGATGAAACTGGAATGCACGTTGCTATTCTTGCTGATTTACAAGGTCCCAAAATACGGACTAACGAAATGGAAAATAATGGCGTTGAATTAGTCAATGGAAGCGAAGTGCTAATTGTAACAGAAAAAGTGCTTGGAACAGCGCAAAAGTTCTCAATCAATTATGCTGATCTTCCAAAAGACGTTCGGCCAGGAGAGCGAATTCTTCTAGATGACGGAAAATTAGTGCTGGAAGTTACTAATTCAGACGGAGACAAAGAAATTAAAGCAAAAGTCATTCATGGTGGAATCTTATCCTCCAAAAAAGGGGTAAACTTTCCGAATACGAAAATTTCTATGCCATCTTTGACAAGTAAAGATTTACTTGACCTACAATTTGCTTTAGAACAAGATGTAGACTGGATTGGTCTTTCATTTGTTCGCTCAGCACGCGATATTATTGAACTGAAACATATTATTTCGGGTGAAAAAAGAAAAG
>CAMATR010000217.1 GCA_945861175.1 Chitinophaga pinensis
GATTTGACACAAGCTGAAAAAGTAATTTATGATTTATTATCAGCAACAGAAAATGAGCATATAGATGTCCTCTCTGTTAAAAGTGGAAAGCCGACTTCTCAAGTCAGTGTTTTATTGTTTCAACTTGAAATGAAAAATGCCATTGATTCACTCCCGGGGAAAATTTACCGTTTAAAAAAATAAAAAGGGGAGGCAATAAGCCTCCCCAAATTTCTCAACTAAGATTAAACTCTTAGCGTCTAATTCCAGACTTAAGTAATCTTCTATTATCGATAACCTCCGCCTTTTTCTTCAGCGCACTGATTACTTGTCCTTGCAAACTACCTTTCAGTGATGCAAATAATTGCTCTTTTTCAACATTGTAATTTGCTGCCGTCGGAGCTTTTGTTGTCTTGTCTACTCGAATAACATAAACTCCCATTTTTCCTTTCAAAGGCAGCGTTCTTTGTCCGTCTTTCAATCCTGAAAATAATGCACCCACAACCTCAGGCTCAAAACCTGCACCTGTAATTTGCGGGTTTCCGAAAGTAACTTCCGCTTTCATCACTTCAGAGTTTGCACGCTTAGCCATTGCATTCAAATTTTTATCTTTCAACAGTTGATTAGTAAATCGTTGCGCTTTTTTCTCCTCAATAATATCTTTTTTCATGGTCGACTCAATATCTTCAAAAGCTGGAACGCCTTTAACACGAATAGAAGAAACGACCCCAATAATGTAACGATCTTTGTCCTTTATTGGCGCTGTTGTTAAATCTCCAACTTTTGACTCTTCAGAGAAGGCGAGCTTAAGAATTTTATCCTCAGCAAACGCAGTATTGAAGCCATACAATTTAGGGGCTTCATCTTGAATGCTTACAGGCCGAACAAAATACCCCGCCTGCTGCGCAATGGTATCGAACAATTCCAACTTCGCTTTGATCTCTGACTTCTTAGTTATCTTAGCTTCCAATTTATATAGAAGATTATATACTTCACTTTCTTTGCGGTCCATAGTTTCTTGACTGGCCTTAAACGCTTTGGCTACAGAAGCAAGCAATGGAAAATTTGTTGCATCTCGCTCGAGCACCTCAATAATGTGGATCCCGTATGTCGTTTTAACAGTCCCAATGGAACCAATCGGTTTTGAGGCACAAAAAGAAGCAAATTCTGGTACCATATCAACTTCAATGAAGTTGTCAATTAATCCACCCTGAGGCACAGAGCCTTTGTCATCACTGAACTTAGTGACGAACTCAGCAAAATTGTCCTTATTAATAAATTTGACTAAACTATCTGCTGTCTTTTGTTTTTGATCAATAACTTTTTGGTCTTTCGACTGGTTTGTTGCCAATAATATATGTCTTGCCTTCAATCTAGACGGCGTGAAACCAAGCACCTTGGAAATCATAACATTTCCTTGATTTTCATATGGCCCAACGATTTGTCCAAGTTTTGCGGTTTTAAATATTGTGTCTAGATACTTAGGGTATGACTGTAGTTTTTGCGCTTTTTCATGGCCTTCTGGCACTGCAGTAGCATACTTTAAGGATGAGTAGAATTTAATATCGCTGTTTTTAAGCACATAAAGAGAATCCTCTGTTGTTGCGGCAAAACCAACCTTTAAGTCGTTTATGGTACGATTGAATTTTGCCGAATCCGTTTTTGAAGGATTGATTACCACGTCAAAATACTTTACCTCTCTTGTCCCGGCTTTATTTTCGTATTTTTTATCTTTTTTGTGCTCTTCGTAGTACTCCTTTAATTCTGCATCTGAAACCTTGATATCATCATCCAAAATTTCAGAATAACGACGCACAACAAAAGACGCACTTTTCACTTCTTTCTGAGCAAAATACTCTTCTTCAGCCTCCAATTTTGTGACATACAGCCCTTGTCCAACCAATTCAAAATATTTCTCTTGCTTTCTGCGATCGATATAATATTTTTTATTGTCTTCCCATTGTTTCTGAACCTTTGGATCGCTTGATGTTTCCATTTCATCAATTCTCTTTTCAAGCATTTTTGCGTTGAACTGACCTGTCAATGAATCTGTAAAGCCTTGTGCTAACTCTGGCAACACGGCAAAACCATCTGTTCCGTAGAGGTAGGCGTCAAATTCAGATTCACTCACATCAATACCCAATTCAGAAAATTCTTTATCAAAAATGGTTGTTTCTACAACATAGTTCCAAGCTTTATCAGCAGATGCATCTTGATCCTTTTGAGTGTACTCGCGCTGTTGCTGTTGAAACTGCATTCTATCCTGCTCCTGGAATTTTCCAATTGCTTCTTCGAATTTTGCGTATTCTACTTTTTCACCATAAACAGTACCATAACCATATTGGTCTTCATCTCCTTGAGTCATCTTTCTCCAGTCACCCAGAATAAATGCAAATAAAGCTATACCGATTAGAACTACTAAGAGCCCTGATTTTTCACGAATTTTTCCTATTAAAGCCATTTGGTTTTCTATTGAGGTTGCGAATATAACGAGTTGATTTGGTTTTTGAAAATTATCAAATGATTAAAGCTTCTGTTTTACAAAAAAAAAGACCCTGCTTTTAGCATGGTCTTTTTTGCACTATTAAACCCCAGAATTAATTTCCTCCTTCACCTTCCTTTTTCGGAAGATTTTCTTCTTTTTTATCTGCGTCTTTAGTTTGGGGAGTTTGTTTGTTTTCTATTGTTGGTTTTGGCGCGTTTCCTTTGCCGGGGCCAGTGTTCGCCCCGCCTGAATTATTAGTTTGCGGACATTCCCCAAGAACAGCTCCAAGGGCTTGATAAGATGGCCAGCTAGAAGCAAGTATTTCAATGGTTTGTGCGGTGGTTGAGCCTTGTGGCTTGTAACATATTTTTATTTTTTGTTCCTGTGGCTGATAATTTATAATGATAGTCTCTGTATCCGTTCCACAGGAATTGCTCACTGAAACAATAATTGTATTTGCTCCCGTTGAAAGAGGTATTTTCATCACTAATTTTCCTGTTGAAGAATTGTACCCAGACACCGTAAAACTTCTATTATTTATTGTAATAGAGGGCTGCTGATCCGATGCGTTTTGAATTTGTAAACTTAACTCTACTGTATTAGCTGAAACTGTTGATCCAGGTAAAGGGCTAACAACATTTATTACCGGAGGAACACAATTGTCGTAATTGATCAAGATTGTTTTTGTATCGTTACCGCAGGTGTTGTTAGCTTTGAAAATAAAAGTGTTTAACCCTGGTGATAATATAACATTGGCTGAAAATGCCCCATTTTGCAAAACTACATTAGAAAGGCCAACCCCATTTTGCAAAATTTGCAATTGTTGACCATTTGAAAGATTGCTTACGTTACCGTTAATTGTATAGGGTGCCTGAGTCACAATTAATCCTCTATTAACAGGAGATAAGATTGAAAATACAGGCGCTTGACAATTATCGTAATTCACAATTATCGTTTCACTATCAGAACCGCACTCATTGGTTATGGAAATAACTATTGTATTCTGTCCAGGAACTAACGGTATATTCATGAGAAGAGTACCCGTTGAAATGTTATAACCACTAATTGTTTGGCTCCGTAAATTATTTGTAATTGTTGGTGTTTGATCAGACGTATTTAGGATGTTTATATTCAAATTAACCGTTCCACTTGTAATCGTAGAACCACTTATTGGTCCAACCACATTAATTACAGGAGGCGCACAAGAAGTATAGTTAATTATTACAGTTTCGGCGTCTGTGCCGCAATTATTTGTTCCTGTAACATCAAAAGTATTGGCTCCTGTTACTAAATTGACACTTGCCGATAAGACTCCAGTCGCGGCATTAAAAATTGAATTAGTAACTAAAGTTCCATTTAATTTTAAGGTTATCTCCTGAGCTGAAGCGATATTTGTTGCGATAGCCTTAAAGGTGTAGGGTGAAGAAATTACCGAAAGCCCTATAGACGCTGGGGAAACCAAGGTAATTATCGGAGCAACGCAGTTTTGATAATTGACCGTAATGGTTTCCGAATCATTACCGCAATTAGTTGTCACAGTAATTATAAACGTATTTAAACCCGGCAGAAGGATTACAGCACTTTGAAGGGTTCCATTGGTCGAATTGTATCCGAAATTTGTAATACTTCGATTGTTTTGTGTAATACTTATTCCCTGATTAACCCCATTAGAAATCGCCGCTGACAAGGTAAATGTTGGGCTATTTACAGTAGTTCCGGAAATTGTTGGGTTCAATAGCGCTATAACCGGAGGAATGCAGTTTTGGTAAATCACATTAAAAGATTCAACATCCGTTCCACAGTCGTTTGTGACGCTAATAACAAATGCATTACTCCCTGGATTCAATGTTACATTAGCACTTAAAATGCTTGTTGCAGCATTGAATGTAAATCCAGGTACAACTTGGTTGTTTTGTGTGAATTTTATTTCTTGTGATGATGTTACGTTTTCAATTTTCGCGGAAATTGAATACTGCGCTTGACTAACTGTTGGCAATGTGCCGCTTGGAACGATCAT
>CAMATR010000218.1 GCA_945861175.1 Chitinophaga pinensis
TAAGTCTTATATGTCTATGAATTTTAGCAATTTTATCTAAAAGAAGAATTTCTTCTTTGTAGTCTCCTTCTTTTCCTTCAATAATTTCTTGTGCTTCTTCATATGTAAAGCGCCGATTTGAGTGTATGACAGTTTTACCAAACCATTGTTTATAAACTTTTCCATTTTCGTCAATCTCAAAGACTGCAGAAAAGCTAAATTTATCTTCTTTAGGACGAAGGGAACAAGTCATGTTTGACAATTGCTCAGGAAGCATAGGAACAACTCTATCTACCAAATAAACAGAGTTTGATCTTTTTAAAGCTTCTATATCCATAGCGCCCCCCGCAACCACATAATAACTGACATCAGCAATATGAACACCGATTTCATAGTGTCCGTTATCTAGTTTTTGAATGGAGAGAGCATCATCGAAGTCTTTCGCGTCTAATGGGTCAATTGTAAAAGTTGTTACAGACCGGAAATCACGCCTAGTGTTAATTTCGTTTTGATCAAGCGCCATTTTAATTCCTTCTGCCTCACTCAAAACCTCTGTAGGAAATTTATAATCAATACCATGATTACAAAGAATGCTTATCATTTCCGTATCGTTACTTCCTGTTTTACCTAGCACTTCAACTACTTCTCCATATGGATTGTTCGATGATTTTGGCCAAATTGTAATTTTAACTAGAGCTTTATCTCCATTGACAGCGCCATTTAATTTTTCTTTAGATATATAAACATCGGTTCCGGCCTTTAAGTTATCTGGTATTAGGAAAGCAAATTTTTCATGCATTTGAATAGTGCCCACAAATTGTGAGCGTTCTCGTTCTAAAACCGCTAAAACTTCACCCTCACTGCGGTCTTTACCTTTTTTAAAAACATGAATTTTTACCTTGTCACCATTGAGCGCTTGACCCATGTTTTGAGGTGCGATATAAACATCTGGTTCCGTGTTGTTTAATTTAACGAAACCAGCACCTCGTGCGGACACATCAATTATCCCCTCAACACCAGTGATTGATAGATTGGTTGAATAAACACCATGTGAATGACGTTTAAGTGCACCGCTATTACTAAAATCTTCAAGGACATCAAATGCAAGTTTTCTTATAGCGTTTTCTTTAATATCAAGAAGTGCACAAACTTGTTTGTGAGATAATATACTATTAGAATTTTTTTCAAATGCTTTGCGAATTAAATGAGTCAAACTCGACTTCATTTTATTAGGTTTATTACTTTTCTTTTTTGACATACGACTAAGATAAAATTTATTAAGCTATCTTAGAAGGATGTGTGGGAAAAAGCAACAAATAAAGAGAACAAACACGCTTCTTAATTGTAAATTTGTTATAAAACTAAATCATTATGAATAATAGAGTAGAACAGGCATTAAATGAACAGGTAAGCAAAGAGGCGTCTTCTTCACAGTTTTATTTAGCAATGGCCTCGTGGGCAGAGAATAACGGGTTAAACGGGACGGCAAAGTTTATGTATACACATTCTGACGAGGAAAGATTTCATATGCTGAAGTTGGTGAAGTTTATAAACGAGCGCGGCGGAAAAGCAATAATACCCCAAATTGAGCAACCCCCTAAAGAATTTAATAATTTAGAAAATGTGTTTGAAAGACTCTTGCAGCACGAAATAGCAGTAACACAAAGTATAAATGATTTGGTAGACGTTTGTCTGCAAGAAAAAGATTACACAACTCATAATTTCGTTCAATGGTATGTTTCTGAGCAGTTAGAAGAGGAGGCCCTAGCACGAACTGTTTTAGATAAACTGAGATTAATTGGCGGAGACAAAGGGGGCATGTATATGTTTGATAGAGATTTAGAAAACGCTTCGATCATAACGGCCCCAGCCAGTGACAATCAAAAGAAATAGTAGTTTTAAAACAATGAGGTGGCGGATTTATATAGTATTCTTTTTACTATTTCATATAGGCGCCTTTGGCCAATCACGTTTTCGTTTTCGAAACTATACCATCAATGATGGGTTGTCACAAAGCTCTGTTTCTTGTATTATTCAAGATGATAATAAATCATTATGGATTGGAACACAAGACGGGTTAAACAGGTTTGATGGTAAAACATTCGAGGTTTTTAGCTCAGACGATACAGATGGTTTAGAAAGTGAATATATAAAATCAGCCTTAAAAACAGATGACGGAAGGTTGTGGTTTGGAACAACTAACGGGCTTACGGTTTTTAACCCAAACAACGAAACATTTCAAACATATTCTCCAAGAGGAGACATTGCCGTTCCGATAGAGAAAATATGCCTAGATGCTAAAGGCTATATTTGGCTCGCAACATTTGGTAAAGGATTGCTACGATTCGACCCAAGAAAACTTTCTTTTCAATCTTTCCAACACCTTGTCCCATCGAAAAAAACCACCAAAGTATATGTATCAAGAGACAATTCCTTATTTGTATTAACCGAAGATAAAGGTTTATATGTGGTTAACACAACAAGAACAGCTACCCGCATCTTGCCAATATCCACTAATTCTAACTTACCAATAAATATATTAGGATTGGTTGAGTGTGAAGAAAACGCATTACTTATAGGCACAAATCAAGGGGTTTTTGAATATATTATTACTACAGGAGCGCTAACAAATAAGTTTCCCGAGGTAGAAAGAAGGTACGGTGTTATAAGTGTTTCTGACGTATATAAAACAAGCAGTGATTCTTGGTATATATGCTCAACAAATAAAGGTTTAATCACCATTACTTCGAATGGTCAAATATTTAATAGTGAACAAGATCTATTCCAAAAAGACGCGATTTTGTTTAATGATATTAAAACGATTTTTAGAGATAACGCAGGAACAATATGGGTAGGAACAGAAAGAGGGCTTTCAAGTTTTAATCCTACTAACCGTGGAATTTTAGGGGTTGGTCCCAGTGGAAACCTAGAACAAGGAATTCCTACGCCAAATGTATGGAGTTTTGGAGAAGACAAGGAGGCCAACTTTGTGTTTATTGGAACAGATGTTGGTGTATCCCGTTTTGACAGAAGCAATGCTAAATATGAACAGTTTTATAGGAATAGAGGCGCAACAGAAACCTCGGACATTATTGAAACTGCCGTTCACGCCATAGAGGTTATTAGTAGAAACCAATTGTATGTAGGTTGTTCAGATGGTTTTTTCGAGTTATTAATACAAGAAAACGGCAGTTATGCCTATAAGCAAATAGGATTTTTAAAAGACAACCCATATATAAAGCAAAAACGAATTTATTCCATATTAAAATGGAGAGAAAACGAATATTTTCTTGGCACTAAAGCAGGGGTTATTTATATTGATTTTAAAAGAAAAAAAACCAAAATATTTGAGCACAAACCAAAGGCACCCGCAAACAGCATCACTTCCGGGGCGTGTCGTGTAATATATAAAGACAAACAGAATAGGGTGTGGTTTGCAACCAGTTCGGGCGAATTAAGCTTGTTAAAAATAAGCAACGGCGAGCTTGACATAGTTCCTTACAAATACAATTCACGGTTATTAAAAAAATCTAAAGATTATATAAGTAGTATTCACCAGGTGAGTAAAAATGATTTTTGGATGGGCACTTTCGGCTCAGGCTTAATTCATTTGAATTTGGCGACTAAAAAAATTGATATTTTAACAAAAAAAGAAGGGCTTCCAAATAATGTGATTTATTGTGTGATGCAAGACAGGGAAAAAAATCTTTGGATGAGCACAAATAAAGGGTTGTCCATGTTTAATATAAAATCACGAAAATTTACGAATTATACTGAAAAGGACGGGCTCATGAGTAATGAGTTTAATTTAGGCGCGCGCTTAATATCTAAAACAGGCGAATTGTATTTTGGTGGAATTTATGGATACAACTTTTTTGACCCACAAGATCTTGTGGGTACATCAAAAGAGATAGATGTTACAATAACAAAATTTAAATTCGATAAAGGTTGGTTGCGACCAAATGTTAAAGGCTCTCCCTTGACAAAGCCGATATCACTCACAGAGCAAATACAACTTACTTATAAACAAAGAAGTTTTACCTTAAGGTTTCAGCCTTCAGACTTAAGCAACCCCGATCAGGTAAATTATAAATACATTCTTGAAGGCTCAGAAGAGGGGGAGATACTCATAGGGAACTCAAGTGAGTTACATTTTAATGCGCTGTCTTCTGGCGACTATACATTAAAGATTTTTGCACGCTTAGGCGAAGGGGGATGGGGAATACCAGCAATATTATCTATTCATATTAACCCTCCCTATTGGGCAAGCTGGTGGTTTATTTTATGTGCGATTGTTTTTTCAGCACTAATGGTTTGGTTGTTTATTCGCAAACGAATCGAATCAGAAAGGCGTGAGCAAGTCCGTTTGGAAATGAAAATAGCTGAGCGTACTCGTGAAATTAGGGCGCAGAACGAAAAAATTGAAAAACAAAAAAAACAGTTAGAGGAAGAAAAGAACAAGGTAGAGGACCAGCAACGATTGTTGCAGATAGAGA
>CAMATR010000219.1 GCA_945861175.1 Chitinophaga pinensis
ACACGAGCTGGAAAAATATCTTGCGGAATGTAATCACCACCTTTACAGAAGATCTCACGTCCATTTAGTTTTATTAAATAACTCGTCCCCCATTTATCTGGTTCGATGATGAGTTCTGATTTTTTCACACCAAATGATACATTAATTTCATCTATTGAATTCAATGAATTTGATGCATCGACTAATACCCATTTATCTTTGTAAATATGCTGTTCACCTTGTCCTCTTGGCCACCATAAATTTGGATTTTCAATTATTTCAGTTCGAACGATTCTAGTTTCACCCTTTTCAATTTCAACACTACCAAACAAAATGCTGTTCCAAACCATTTTCGTCATTGCAGGATGAGCCAACTGCAATTCGAAATTCATTTGAGCTTTATCCTCATAAATAGAATCTGTAGCACAGTTAATTCCAATAATTTTATTGCTATTATATGCATTAAATATCACTGGTTTTAAAAAGCCTATAGTATTGATTCTTAGAGACCAATCCCAGCCAAATTGGTATTGTGGTTTTCTTGTGTATGGCGCTATTGCAATGGGATCAACATCGTTCGGCGCAGGAAGCTTATAAGAAGCCTTTAAATAATTTTTTTTATGATATAATACAGGAGGGTAAAATAGCACACGCAATTCATTATCACCAATTTTCAGCCTATCCTTTACTTCAAAACGATAAGGTCTAAAAGCATTTTGTGCAAATCCTATTTGCTCACCATTGAGAAAGATTTCCGCATAGGTATCAATTCCTGGGAATTCAATTTCAATAAAATCCTTTTTCAAATCCTCCAGGCTTACCAAAACAGAAGAAGTAAATTCCCAACTATAGTCTTCTATCCAACGATATAATTTCTCATTCATTCCGTAAAAGGGATCGGGTAACTCTCCTGAGTCAATTAATTTCTCTTGAACAGAACCATGCGTCCCAGACGAAATCCAAATGTCTTTAACAGGATGTTTAAATTGCCAATTTAGCTTATTTTGTGCTGCAGCATTGAGGGAAATCATTACCGATAAAAGTATAAATGAACTTAAACGCATCATAAATTTGGGATTATATTTCTTTGCTTAATTATTACCATTTACGATTAAAAGGTGCGTCCACCATCCCTTCAAAGCCATTGGTTTTCAATGCGTAATTAAAACCATTGTAAACTGAATACGATCCTACTCGCCCATTTTTATCTATTGCTAGAAAACAGCATTGCAAACCAGTAAGATCTTTATGTTTGGAAATGATTCGTTCCACTGCCATGCGACAAGCCTCCGAGGGAGAGTAACCCTGTCTCATCAATTCAACAACTGTATGACTACCAGCAATCCGAATGATAGCTTCACCTAAACCTGTCGCACAAGCCGCTCCTACTTCATTGTCCACAAATAATCCAGCACCAATGATTGGCGAATCACCTAATCTTCCGTGCATCTTGTATGCCCATCCACTTGTGGTGCAGGATCCAGAAAGATTTCCAAACTGATCCAAAGCTAGCATACCTATCGTATCATGATTCTCATTATTGATTTCAGGTTTTTTAAACAAATTCTTATTCTCAGATTTCCACTTTTTATACTCTGCCTTGACTTCAGGAATCGGTGTTTTAATTGTTCCAAAACCTTGTTCCAAAGCAAACGCCTTGGCTCCCTCTCCTACTAGCATGACGTGTTGGGTTTTCTCCATGATAGCTCTAGCAACAGATACAGGGTGATTAATGCCTTCCAAAAAACCAACCGATCCACAGCGAGATTCATGATCCATTATACAAGCATCTAATGTGACATGGCCATCACGATCTGGCATACCTCCTATCCCAACACTGCGGTTAGTAATATCTGCTTCGGTAACACGAACACCTTTTTCGACAGCATCAAGGGCTGACCCACCTTTATTCAATACCTCCCATGCTGCTGAATTTGCTGCCAAGCCATGATTCCATGTTGACAAGACGACTGGACCATTCGAAGCTCCTTCGAAAGATGAAGAAATGATTTCTCCTGCTTTAAGAGGTTTAATGAGTCCCAAAGCAAAACCTGTCAAACCCAATTTAAGGAATCTTCGTCTTTTATTGTTTTCCATTTTATCTATTTTTCAGTTCATTTGCCAACCAATTTTGATAAATCTTGGCTAATTTTTGATGATCAGCATAGTCAACACGAAAATCATGTCTTCCAGAATAATCTGGTTTGGCCATCATGAAGATAAAACTATTATTGTCGCGATTCAAGACTGCATCTACTACTTCAGTCGGAGGAATGCAAATTGGCCCCGGAGGCAAACCATTGATTTTGTATGTATTATATGGGCAATCAATGTCTCTATGTACATTTAATAAGCGCTGAATACCATCTAGCTTATCTCCCCAACAATATTTAAATGTTGGATCTGACTGTAACTTAATTCCCTGATTGATGCGATTCAAGTATAAACCCGCAATTATCGGCCATTCATCGGGCACTCGTCCTTGTTCTGAGTAAACAACACTGGCTAAAGTGACTACTTCTGAAGGTTTTCGAAGACCTAGAATTTTCATTTTAGACAGCCGATCGATTGTCCAAAATTTCTTGAATTCTGCTGACATACGCTCAATGAATTGCTTTTCATCGGTATCATAGAACATTTTATAGGTATTTGGTAAGAAGATAGAGGGTATTTCTTCTATTGACATATTTAAAAGTTCCAATGTTTTTTGGTTAGTCATAATCTCTACGAAAGCAGCACTATCAAGCACTAGAATCTTTGCAAGTTTTCCACCTAAATCTCTTATGTCTCTGCAATTATTAAATGTGACATCAACCTCTGCCTCTGCATTGCCATTGCCAGCTTCATTTAATTTAAAGCCGTTAAGTATTGTTTTGTATGGCGTTCCGGGTTCCAAAATATATTTCCCAAGAGCAATATTTTCTTTTCCCAATCCCTTGTAGTTGGCAACGCCAATAAAAGCATTGACATCATCTATTACACCTTTATTTTTCAAATCTTCAGATAATTCTTGAAGAGTATTAAATTCTTTTATGAAATATTCAACTGATTTCATGTTCACTGATGTCTTTCGACTTGACATGAATAATGAGAACTTGGGTAAAATAATTAACCCACCAATCACCGCAATAGCAGCAACTAAAATAAGAATTACTTTTTTAGACATAATTGATAAATTATTTCGTCAATTCGCTGACCTCTATATAAAAACCAATCTTTACGCACACCAATACGCTCAAAACCAATATTTTCAAATAATTTAAGACTAGTTAAATTATCAGCTTGAATTGAGCAGTACAAGTTATGAAATGACAAGATATCACGCGCATAATCTATCATCAGAAGTAAACTTTCTTGTGCAAACCCTTTACCGCGTTGATTTTCTTCTCCAATCAAAATTCCGACTGCAGCATTTCCATTTTTAAAATCTGCGTCGTAAAGATCGATTGCACCAACAGGTTCGTTTGTTTCATTTATACAAATTAGGAAGCGCAGTTGACCGGTTGAACGAATTTGTTGTTGCTGCTCGATTAGTTGCATGATTCCAGTCATTGAAAACGGAACCTCGGTGTCTGTTGCCTTCCAGTGCGATGGATTATTTTCCCATAGCATCAAAAGAGTTGCATCCTCTATTTCAACCGAGCGGAGATATATGTTTTTTGATTTTAGCATTTTCTAAAGAGCGTAATCTATTTTGAATTTCTTCTACACCATAACTTGAGATACCCCTATATCCTTCCGGTAAGTATACACCAGAAACATAATTTATGCTATTTTCTTCAACCAAACAATTTAATAATTCCGAAAGTTTATGGCATTTTGGGAAATTGAATAAAAACAACAGGGGTGTTAAACAAGTTGCCTCACCTTCTTTTGCGGATGAGTAGATACTATAACTTTTAAGCACATCATTTTTTGAAATTAATCCATTTAATTGTATGAAAACTGAAGGTATTCTTCTTGAATGAATAACTTGTAGAGCTTTTTCATAATACAATCCAAAATCTTTCCCGTTGTATTTCAAGCTGTAATAGCTCCCTTCAATCGAAAAACCAATATGTGGAGGAATTTTATCTGCATACCATATCCAAAGATGGGCGCCTCTAGATAACTTTTCTGCTGTAAAATGATCAATATTATTAAATTCAAAACTACACATCGAATGTTCCTGAAAAAATATACTCGCCAGGACCAATTAGTCTGACATTTATAAATTCTTGCTCGGATAACCGCTCGAAAGACACCTTTAGATCACCCCCCTTTACCTTAATACTTACCTCTATAGTTCCAAACATTTTTTTTTCAATTGAGTAAGCAAGAGCGGAGGCCGTAACCCCAGTCCCGCAAGACAAGGTCTCTGACTCTACTCCTCTTTCATAAGTATTAACTCTCAATTTTTTTAATCCTTCAACTTCAACTAAATTAGCGTTTATTCCCTCTGTAAAAAACTGGTCTGAGTAACGAATCTCTCTACCAAAAGTTAAAATATC
>CAMATR010000220.1 GCA_945861175.1 Chitinophaga pinensis
AAGGGATATGGATATGGATATGGTGTGTATGGAATTCAAAGTAAAAAACCTAAAAAATGGTTTTTCAAAAGGAATTAAAAAATACCTTGATTAAGAACAATCAAAAATGAGGATCCTTCTTGCGTTATTTCTTTTAACTTCTATCTCCATTTTTGCGCAAAGAAATGTTAGAGATTCCATTATTGGAACACCTATGATTGCAGTGCATTATGGCGCTAATTGGACAGCAGGGGATCTTTATCAACGCTATGGTTTCATGAATCACATCGGGATACTTGCAGGATATAAAACTAGTCGCAATGTTTTTCTTGGAATGGATGCCAATTTCATGTTCGGTAATCAAGTCAAAACGAAAGGGCTTTTTGATCAGTTAGTTGATTCCTATGGGAACATTACAGATGTTAATGGAGATATTGCAAAGGTCTTGGTTTATTCACGAGGTGTAAATGTCAATTTTGCCGCGGGATTTATCCTTCCGATATTGAGCCCGAATGAAAACAGTGGTATATTCATTCATGGGGGGATAGGTTACTTGTTGCATCGTCTAAGAGTAGAAACACAAGATCAAGTTATTCCCCAATTAGAATTGGATTACAAAAAAGGGTATGATCGACTTACAATTGGTCCGAATTTGCATCAATTCATAGGTTATTCTTTTTTGGCTAATGGCGGATTTTACAACTTTTATGGTGGGTTTTATATCCAAGAGGGTTTTACAAGAAACAAGCGAACAATCTTTTTTGACCAACCCGATATTCCTGTTTCCGAGGATGTTCGCATCGATATTCAGTATGGTGTTAAAATAGGTTGGCAAATACCTTTCTACAAAAGACAGCCAAAGGATTTTTATTACGATTAATGCGCTCGCTCTATACTTTTGGAATTCGTTTGTACACATTTGCAATTCGTGTGGCTGCAATTTTTAATGTGAAAGCGAAAGATTGGGTTGATGGAAGGAAGAATCTATTTATTGCTTTCCCGGAGGTAAAAGAGAAGCAGGTGTGTTGGTTCCATTGTGCTTCTCTTGGTGAATTTGACATGGCTTTACCGATCATGCGCGAAATTAAACAGAAGCGTCCGGAAACATTTTTGCTAGTTACTTTCTTTTCGCCATCTGGCATGCAGCATTATAACAAACGAGAACATGTTGCTGACTTTGTAACCTATTTGCCATCGGATACGAAAGGTAACGCCCGGAAATTTATTGCTCACTTTTCTCCTAAAATGGTCTTTTTCGTGAAATATGAATTTTGGTCGAACTATATTTTTGAAGCAAAAAGAAAGGGTGTAAAAGTGATTTCTGTTTGTACGCAATTGAGAAAAAATCAGCGATTTTTTAAATGGTATGGTGGTTTTTTCAGAGAAACGCTTCGATCAATCGACTTTTTTTATACGCAAAATGACCAAACATCTTTGTTATTGGCGGATATTGGCATTACGACATTTCAAACTGTTGGTGATGCTCGTTATGACAGGGTTCTTCAGTTTAAAAACACTTTGCAACCAGATGTGCGCATGATGGAATTTCTTTCGGGGCAAAAAGCGATTGTTCTTGGCAGCACTTGGCCTGATGATGAGGATATATTAATTCCATTTATTCTAAGTCACCCTACAAATAAATTTATTTTAGCGCCACATGATATTCGAGAAGAGCGTATTCAGCAAATTGAAAAGAAACTTCCTGGGATTACTTGTCGATTTACAGATGATCTGTTGACAAGAAATGTGCTGATTCTAAATACGATCGGCAATCTTTCGGGAGCGTATTCATTTGGTAAATGGGCCTATGTAGGTGGCGGATTTTCAGGAAAGTTGCATAATATTCTCGAGCCTTCTGTTTTTGGATTACCTGTTGTCTTTGGCCCGAAATTCAAACGATTTCCTGAGGCAGAGCAATTTCTCAAACATGGAACAGCTTTTTCTGTAAAAACAGTGGATGATTTAATTGATGTTTCAGAACACATCGAGTTAAAGGAAGAAGTAATCAAAGAAAAAAGTATACAAAATATATATAAAAACGAAGGGGCAGCAGCCAAAATCATCGATCATTTGATACGTAGGTTTAATTTTTAAGCCCTCTTCATATCTGTTTTTCATGCATTTTGGCTCTCAAAAGGTGTCTAAGTTTCGTTTAGTTCAATTATCTTTGAGCCTTTAAATTCGGAATTTTGTACCCTGTTATGAAGAAAATCCAAATGGTCGATTTGATTTCTCAATACGAGAACATCAAACCCGCTGTAGATCAAGCAATTCAGCACGTAATTTCAAATGCCCAATTCATCAATGGACCGGATGTTTCTGCTTTTCAATCTGAATTGGAATCCTATTTAGGTGTTAAACATGTGATTCCATGTGCAAATGGTACAGATGCTTTGCAAATTGCATTAATGGCTTTGGGCTTAAAACCAGGTGATGAAGTGATCACACCGTCTTTCACCTACATTGCTACAACAGAGGTAATGGCTCTTCTTGGTTTGAAACCCGTTTTTGTTGAAGTAGATGCAGATACGTTTTGCATAGATCCAGAAAAAATCCGCGCTGCTATCACAGATAAAACCAAGGCAATCGTTCCTGTGCATCTTTATGGACAAGCGGCTGAAATGGATGCTATACAAGCGATAGCAAAAGAATACGGACTTTTTATTGTTGAAGACAATGCGCAAGCAATCGGAAGTGATTACCACCATGCAGATGGGCGCATTTCGAAAACGGGAACAATTGGTGACATTGGGTGCACTTCCTTTTTTCCATCTAAAAACCTCGGATGTTATGGTGACGGTGGAGCAATATGCACGAATAAAGACGATCTAGCTGTAAAAATGAGAATGATTGCCAATCATGGACAAAGTAAACGCTATTACCATGACGTAGTAGGATGTAATTCCAGATTAGACACAATTCAAGCAGCAGTTTTAAGAATTAAATTAAAAGAATTAGACAATTACATAGATGCTCGCCGCAAAGCAGCAGAATATTACGATGATTTTTTTGCGTCATTTCCTCAAATTAAAACCCCTGCAAGAGATTCTAAATCTAAACACGTTTTTCACCAATATACTTTGCAGTTAGAAGGGCTGGACCGAAATGCTTTGAGTGCTTTTTTGGCCGAGAAGGAAATTCCTTCAATGATTTATTATCCGGTGCCTGCGCACAGACAAAAAATGTTCAGTGCCTTTGGAAGTGAAAATACAAATTTACCTGTAACGGATTGGCTTACAGAGCGCGTTTTATCATTGCCAATTCACACAGAATTACAACAAGAGCAATTGGAATATATCTGTACTTCTGTAAAAGAGTTTATTACTTCAACAAACTAATGGTATGAAAAAAATTGCCGTAGTTGGAACTGGATATGTGGGATTGGTTACTGGGACTTGCTTTGCTGAAACAGGCAACCAGGTTATCTGTGTGGATATTGACGCAAAGAAAGTGGAACGCATGCGTCAGGGTGAAATTCCAATTTATGAACCTCATTTGGATGTGTTGTTTGAGCGAAACATTAAAGCTGGTCGTCTTTCTTTTACTACAAACCTTGAAGAAGGAATAAAGGAGTCAGAAATCATCTTTCTTGCCCTTCCAACTCCTCCGGGTGAAGATGGATCGGCGGATTTGTCCTATATCCTTGGTGTTGCTGGTCAATTGGGTAAAATAATAGAAGACTACAAAGTTGTTGTTGATAAAAGCACCGTGCCGGTAGGAACAGCTGAGAAAGTTCGGGCTGCTATTGCTGCAAATGCACAAGTTGATTTTGATGTAGTATCAAATCCTGAATTTTTGCGCGAAGGTTTTGCTGTGGATGATTTTATGAAACCAGATCGTGTTGTGATTGGTTCTTCATCAGCCAAGGCGATTAAGACAATGGAACAATTGTACAAGCCTTTTGTGCGTCAAGGAAATCCTATCATTTTCATGGATGAAAAATCTGCAGAACTTACTAAATATGCAGCTAATTCATTCCTTGCAACAAAGATTACCTTCATGAACGAAATTGCAAATTTCTGTGAGTTGGTAGGTGCCGATGTGGACAAAGTTAGGATAGGTATAGGTTCTGATGATCGAATTGGCAAGCGCTTTTTGTTTCCTGGTATTGGCTATGGAGGTTCATGTTTTCCAAAGGATGTGCAGGCACTTGTGAAATCTGGAAATGAAAATAGTTTTTCCTTTGAAATTCTGAAAGCCGTGATGGAAGTCAACGAATCACAGAAAACGATTCTTATGCCGAAAATCCGAAATTTCTTTAGAGGTAATCTATCTGGAAAGAAAATAGCAATTTGGGGTCTGGCATTTAAACCTGATACCGACGATATTCGTGAAGCACCGGCTTTGTATATTATTGATGAATTGTTAAAGGACGGAGCTGAAGTAGTTGCATACGATCCAGAAGCGATGGGCAATGTCAAAACAT